>JBAUXQ010000001.1:0-4979 GCA_049584355.1 Roseiarcus sp.
AGCGTCATTGCGGGCGTAAGCGGAGCAATCCAGAGGAACGCGGAGCTCCCAGCGACTCCTGGATTGCTTCGTCGCCAAAGCCCAACGAAGGACGGGTGTCCTTCCGAACGCCCTACGGCTCCTCGCAATGACGGCGGCGGCCGATCGACGAAAGACTGTGGCGTTGACCCAAACCCCCGACTTCACTCTGTACGGCGTGACCCTCACTTCGCGCCTCGTGCTCGGTACGTCGCAATATCCTTCGCCGGCGATCCTGGCCGAAGCCGCACGCGCGTCATACGCTGACGTCCTTACGGTTTCGCTACGCAGGGAGTCGGCGCGGCTTCGGGAGGGGCAGGATTTCTGGCGCCTCATTCGCGACATCGGCGCCCGCGTCCTGCCCAACACCGCCGGCTGCTACAGCGTGAAGGAGGCGGTGACGACGGCGCAGATGGCGCGCGAGGTTTTCAGCACGCCATGGATCAAGCTCGAAGTGATCGGCGAAGCGGACACGCTGCAACCGGACGTGTTCGGCCTGGTGGAGGCGGCGCGCATTCTGGCGAGCGAGGGCTTCGAGGTTTTCCCCTATACGACCGAGGATCTCGTGGTTGCCGAGCGGCTCCTCGACGCCGGGTGCAAGGTGCTGATGCCGTGGGGCGCGCCGATCGGCTCGGGCAAGGGGCTCAACAACGTGTTCGGCCTAAGGGCGCTGCGCGCGCATTTCCCCGAGGTTCCGCTGATCGTCGACGCCGGCGTCGGTCTGCCGTCGCATGCCGCGGCGGCGATGGAGCTCGGCTACGACGGGGTGCTGCTCAACACCGCGGTCGCGAAAGCCGGCGACCCGATCGCGATGGCGCGCGCCTTCGCGCAGGCGATCCAAGCTGGCCGCGCCGCCTTCCTCGCCGGGCCCATGCAGCCGCGCGACATGGCCTCCCCGTCGACGCCGGTCGTCGGCAGAGCCGTGCTGACGTGAGACCGAAACCCTCACCACGCCCACTCTCCCATGGGGGAGAAGGGCTTTCGACCCTCGATCCCTTCTACCCGATTGTGGACAGCGCCGCTTGGGTCAGACGCCTGACCGGCGCCGGCGCGCGTCTCGTCCAATTGCGGATCAAGGACAAGGACGAGGCTTGGGTCGCGCGCGAGACGCGTGAGGCGCTCGGGACTTGCACCAAGGCTGGCGCGGCCCTGATCGTCAACGATTTCTGGCGTATCGCCATCGACGAGGGCGCCGCTTGGGTCCATCTCGGCCAGGACGATCTCAATCAGGCCGACATCGGCGCGATCCGGAAGGCCGGCGTGAGGCTCGGCGTCAGCACCCACGACGACGCCGAGCTTGAGCGCGCGCTTAAGCTCGATCCCAACTACGTCGCGCTCGGGCCGATCTATCCTACGATTCTCAAGGCCATGGCTGTCGCGCCGCAAGGCTTGCAGCGCATCGGCGAGTGGAAGCGCCGCATCGGCGCGATCCCGCTGGTCGCGATCGGCGGCCTCAGCGTCGAACGGGCGAGACTCTGTCTCGCCGCGGGCGCGGACATCGTCTCCGTCGTCACCGACATCCAGCTCAATCCCGACCCGGAGGCGCGCGCGCGCGAATGGGTGGCGGCGACGCGGCGGACGTGACTCCAAGGCTGCCGATCGCCCTGACCATCGCCGGCTCGGATTCGGGCGGCGGCGCCGGGATTCAAGCGGACATCAAGACCTTCGCGGCGCTCGGCGTCTACGGCGCAAGTGTTGTGACCGCGCTGACCGCCCAGAATACGCTCACCGTGCGCAGAATCCATTTTCCGTCGCCGGAGATGGTTGCGGACCAGATCGACTTGGCGCTTGAGGACTTCAACGTCGGGGCAATCAAGATCGGCATGCTGGGGATGGCGGCATTTGTCGAAGTGGCGGCGGAGCGACTCGCTTCTTTCTCCGGGAAAAGCGCCGGGGATGGGGGCTCACGCGATCGACGGGCGCGCCGCTCCGACTCGCACTCACCGGACGCTTTCCGCGCCTATCTTTCCGAGCGAGAAGGGAGAGCGGCTCGCTCCACAGCGACGCGCCCTTTCATCGTCTACGATCCCGTCATGACCGCTTCGACGGGCCATCCGCTGAGCGGGGCGAGCTTTGTCGAGACGGTCCGGGTGAGCCTGCTGCCGCTCGTCGATTGCTTGACGCCAAACCTGGCCGAGGCAGCGGCGCTGCTCGGCGAGAAGGTCGCCGGAAGCGAAGACGACATGGTGCGCCAGGGCGTGGCGTTGCTGAAGCTCGGGCCGCGCGCGGTGCTGATGAAGGGGGGTCATCTCGACGGCGGCGAGGCGGTCGACTTCCTCGCGACTGCGGAAGTCGTTCGCCGCTACGCCGCGCCGCGCATCGCCTCGCGCAATCTGCACGGAACCGGCTGCACGCTGTCGAGCGCGATCGCCGCCCATGTTGTGCTCGGGATCGCGCTGCCGGGAGCCGTGGCGGCGGCCAAGGCGTTCGTCGGCGAAGCGATCGAGAGGGCTCGCGAGGTCGAGCTTGGGACGGGAGACGGTCCCCTGATCCAGGCGAAACTGCGCTGAAAAACACCAATTGGGCGCAGCCTCCATCCTTGCGCTAAGATGAGCCGGTTCCCATGGGGAGGGGACGCGCCGCCATGAGCAGCAACTTCTACGAATCGATCCCGATTTTCGATGAGTTCGCCGAGGCCGTAAGGCCCGAGAACTACTCTCCGCTGCCGGACGACTGGGTGGTCGGCTTCTCCGATGTCGTTGGCTCGACTCAGGCGGTCGCTCAAGGCCGCTATAAGGCGGTGAACGTAATCGGCGCCGGCGTGATCGCCGCCGTCGCCAACGCGCTCGACCGGCGACCGTTTCCGTTCGTGTTCGGCGGCGACGGGGCGAGTTTCGCGGTCTCCGGGTCCGACGCGCCGGCCGCGTCCGCCGCGCTCGCCGCGATGGCCGATTTTTCGCATGACGAATTCCAGCTGGATTTGCGCGTCGCCACGATTCCGGTGCGGGAGATCCGAGCAGCCGGACGGGACGTGAAGGTCGTCCGTTACGGCGCAACGCCACATTGCGTCTACGCCATGTTCGCCGGCGGCGGGCTCTCCTGGTTCGAGGCTGAGGCCAAGCGCGGCCGCTTTGCGCTTCCGCCCGCGGCGCCGGGGGCGAAGCCCGATCTCTCCGGTCTCTCCTGCCGCTGGGGTGTCGCGCCGGCGAAGCAGGGCGTGATTCTGTCGCTGATCGTTGCGCCGCGCGGCGATGATCCGCGTTTTGGCGGCCTTGTCGACGAGATCGTCCGGATGGCGCTCGCCGCACCGTCGAGCGGCCGGCCGATCACGCTTGCGAGCCTCGGCGTCGCCAATCCCGGCAAGGCGATCGCGCTGGAAGCGGCGGTGACGACAGCCTCGGGCGTGTCCCACGCGCGGGCGCGCGTCTCGGCGGCGGCGAACTATTTGCTCGGCGTCATCTTCCACGTCTTGAAGCTGAAGGCCGGCGGCTTCGACGCCGCGCTCTACGCCAGCGACGTCGCCGCCAACGCTGATTTTCGCAAGTTCGACGATGGATTGCGGATGACGCTCGACTGCTCCCCCGCCTTCGCCGACGCGCTCGAGGCGCGGCTCGCGGCCGCCGAGGACTACGCCAACTGGGGCGCGTTCCGCCAGGAAGCGGCGCAACTGACGTGTTTCGTTCCCTCGATCACCGAGCGCGGCCACGTCCATTTCGTCGACGGCGCGGGGGGCGGCTATACGATGGCCGCCAAGGCGATGAAGGCGCGGTTCGGCGGCGGGGCGGCGGCGCCGGCGACGGCGGCCTGACCCGTCGCGCCCGTGGATATGCCCGCCCGCGACCCTGCGCCCGGCGTGGCGATTTGCTAGGCTTGACCGCATGGACGCCGCCAGCGACAGCCCCAACGCCGAGAGCGCCGCCTCGCGCCTGACGCCGATGATGGCGCAATATTTCGAGATCAAGGCCGCCAATCCCGATTGCCTGCTCTTCTACCGGATGGGCGATTTCTACGAATTGTTCTTCGACGACGCGGAGGTCGCGAGCCGGGCGCTCGGCATCGTGCTGACCAAGCGCGGCAAGCACGAGGGCGAAGACGTCCGCATGTGCGGCGTCCCGGTCGAGCGCGCCGACGACTATCTCAACCGTCTGATCGCGCTCGGCCATCGCGTCGCCGTCTGCGAGCAGCTCGAAGATCCGGCGGAGGCGAAGAAGCGGGGAGCGAAGTCGGTGGTGCGGCGCGAGGTCGTGCGGCTGGTCACGCCCGGCACGATTACCGAGGAGCGGCTGCTCGAGCCGGGCCGCGCGCGCCTGATGGTCGCGGTGCAGAAGGTTCGCGCGCGTGAGGGGGGGCAAGTCTACGGCCTCGCGGCGCTCGATCTTTCGACCGGCGCATTCACGCTGTCGGAGGCTGACGAAGCGGGCCTCGCGGCGGAGATCGCGCGCCTCGAACCGAGCGAAATCGTCGCCTCGCAGGCGGTCTATGACGAGCGGGAGTTTTCCCCGATCATCGGCGCCATGAGGGCGCCAGCGATGGCGCTCGCGCGCGACGGCGGCGACGGCGTGGCGGCGGAGCGCCGGGTGTGCGAGTTCTACGGCGTCGAAACCCTCGACGGCTTCGGCGCCTTCACCCGGGCCGAGATCGCCGCCGCCGCGCTCGCGTTGGCCTACGTCAAGCGCACCCAGTTCGAAGCCCGGCCGGCGCTCTCGGCCCCGACGCGGCGGGCGCGCGGAGCGAGCCTCGAAATCGATCCCGCCACTCGCGCCAATCTCGAGCTCACGCGGACCTTAAGCGGGGCGCGCGAGGGCTCGCTGTTGGCGACGATCGATCTCACGGTGGCGCCCGCCGGGGCGCGCCTGCTCGCCGAGCGGCTCGCCAGTCCCCTGACGGACCCCGAGGCCATCAACCGGCGGCTCGATTCGCTCGATTTCCTGGTCGAGGCGGCGCCGATGCGCGAGGCCTTGCGCCGCGCGGTGGCCCACACGCCCGACTTTCTACGGGCGCTCGCGCGCCTGAGCCTCGAC
>JBAUXQ010000002.1:0-2290 GCA_049584355.1 Roseiarcus sp.
GCCCATTGACTGTCACAGCCCATTGATCCTTCCGCGCTCCGGCCAGCTTGTGCAATCCGATCGCCCTCAAGGGGGTCAAGTCAGTCAGCGATGTGGCGGCCTCACGCGCGGCCAGCCGCTTCTCTGCAACATCAACGTTCATGCCGGAAAACTTGCTCTTCCCGACCTCCGCGAATCGCCGGGTCGCGCCGCTCCCCCAGGACCGGATCATCCGTTACGTACTCCACTTTCCGTGGTCGGTCGAGAAAGCCTCGCCGGCTAGGCGTTCTCGCCGTGGATCGCTGCGATCGTCGCGTCGGTCCCCGCGCGGGTGGTCGCCGCGCCGCCGAGGTCGGCCGTGTGCAGCGACGGGTTGGCGGTGACGCGTTCGATCGCCCGCATCAGGCGGTCCGCGGCGGCCTTTTCGCCCAGGTGCTCGAGCATCATCGCCCCGGTCCAGAACGAGCCGATCGGATTGGCGATCCCCTTGCCGGCGATGTCGAACGCGGAGCCGTGGATCGGCTCGAACATCGATGGATAACGGCGCTCCGGGTTGAGGTTGGCGGTCGGCGCGATGCCGAGCGAACCGGCCAGCGCCGCCGCGAGATCGGACAGGATGTCGGCGTGGAGGTTCGAGGCGACGATCGTGTCGAGGCTCGCGGGCTTGATCGTCATCCGCATCGTCATCGCGTCGACCAGCATCTTGTCGCACGCGACGTCGGGAAACTCGCGCGCGATCTCGGCGCCGATCTCGTCCCACATCACCATGGCGTGCCGCTGGGCGTTCGACTTGGTGACGATGGTGAGCAATTTGCGCGGCCGCGAGCGCGCGAGCGCGAAGGCGAAGCGGAAGATGCGTTCGACCCCGGCGCGGGTCATGATCGAGACATCGGTCGCGACCTCGATCGGCAGGCCGCGATGCGCGCGCCCGCCGACCCCGGCATATTCGCCCTCCGAATTCTCGCGCACGATCACCCAGTCGAGCTCCGGGCCGGTCACCTGGCGCAGCGGGCTCGTTATCCCCGGCAGCACGCGGGCCGGACGAACGTTGGCGTATTGGTCGAACGGCTGGCAGATCGCGAGCCTCAGGCCCCAGAGGCTGATGTGATCGGGCACCTCGGGCGAGCCGACGGCGCCGAAATAGATCGCGTCGTGGTCCTTGATCTGCGCCAGGCCATCGGGCGGCATCATCAGGCCGGTCGCGCGATAGAGGTCCGATCCCCAGTCGAAGCGGTCGAAGGCGAATTCGATTCCGCCCTCCCGCCCGGCGACCGCCGCGAGCGCCTCGAGACCGGCCGGAATGACCTCCTTGCCGATCCCGTCCCCCGGAATGACCGCGATCCGATAGCGCCGCATGGATTTGTCCGCCGCAGGCATGGCGCCCCCTCCCAGCGGCCGACTATTGCGCTGGAGGCGCCAGCGCCGCGGATTTGTGCTCGTCGCCCGGATCGAAATGCGGAACGCAGATGACGCAGAGCCTGTTCTTCGCGGACGAAGCGGCCACCTTGTGGTGGACGCCCTTGCTGATGACGCAAAGCTCGTCGGCGACAAGCCTCTGCTCGGTCGTCTCGCCGCTTGCCGGGTCGTGCAGCGTAAGCGCGATTTCGCCGTCGAGGACAAAATAGATCTCGTCGAAGGTCTTATGGAAATGGGGGACCGTTTCGCGGATGTCGATCGCGAGAGCGATGCTCGGGGAATATTCCGCGCCAGTCAGGATCTCGTGGATCGCTCCGCAAAAGGGCGAGGTCTTCACAACGTGGTCGCGCAGCAGCTTCGTGATCATGGCTCGCTTCCCCTCTCGTTCCCTCCCCGCGTCCGGGGCGCGCGCAGCGAACAGCAAGCCCCGCCCGCGAAAGCCTGACAAAATTACGGCTTCGCTGCAACCAAAGCTTGACGCCGGCGTTTACGGCTCGGTGAAAGCTCCGGCGCGGCCGGAGGTTCGATCAAATCCTGCGGGAGTTACGCATGAGCCTTCTGCTCCTCATCATCATCCTGGTCCTGCTGTTCGGCGGCGGGGGCGGGTATTATGGCTACCGCACCTATGGCGGGCCGGGACTCGGCGGCGCGCTGGGGTTGCTCCTGATCATCCTCATCGTGCTTTGGCTGGTCGGCGGGCTCGGGACCTACGGCGGCCATATCTGAGGCCTGAGGGGAGTGGAGGCCGGCCGCAAGTCTTGTCGCGCGAGCGGAAGCCTGGCGGCCGGGCCGGCAAGTTGTTTCACGTGAAACACAAGATTTGCGGATCGCGCGCACAATAATTTCCAAGCCGGCCACAACAATAGCAAAGCCGGCCACAACAAAATCAAAGCCC
>JBAUXQ010000003.1:0-4398 GCA_049584355.1 Roseiarcus sp.
CCCCAGGGCATGTGGACGGCGCCATTGCCCTCCTACCCCGAGATTCGCCTGGCTCTCCCGAACCTGTGGCGGATCGGCCGCCAGATCGAGGAGGCGGCGCCCGACCATATCCATATCGCCACCGAAGGCCCGATCGGCTGGCTGACGCGGCGCTATTGCCTCCGACGCAAACGCATCTTCACCACCAGCTACCATACCCGCTTTCCCGAATACGTATCGGCGCGGTTCGGGGCGCCCGAATGGATCACCTATGCCTGGCTGCGCAATTTTCACGCGCCTTCGGCGGCGGTGATGGCTCCGACGCCGACCATCGGCGCCGATCTGACCCGCCGCGGCTTCGGGCGGGTCAGGCTTTGGACGCGCGGCGTCAACCACGCTCTCTACCGCCCGCGGACAACGCGCGCGCTCGACCTGCCGCGGCCGATCTTTCTCTCGGTCGGACGGGTGGCGGTGGAAAAGAAC
Organism: Roseiarcus sp.; assembly: GCA_049584355.1. GTDB lineage: Bacteria > Pseudomonadota > Alphaproteobacteria > Rhizobiales > Beijerinckiaceae > Roseiarcus. The sequence goes on from JBAUXQ010000003.1 coordinate 463, forward strand.
CTCGAGGCGCTGCTCGGCCTCGACCTGCCCGGCTCGACGGTGATCGTTGGCGACGGGCCGGCGCGCCGCAGCCTCGAGCGCCGGTACCGCCACGCTCATTTTCTCGGCGCCAAGCACGGCGAAGCGCTCGCCGACATCTACGCCAGCGCCGACGTGTTCGTCTTCCCTTCGCGCACCGACACGTTCGGGATCGTGCTGATCGAGGCGATGGCGAGCGGGCTGCCGGTCGCGGCTTTTCCCGCGCCCGGGCCGATCGACGTCGTCGCCCCCGGCGCGGGCGTCCTCGACGAGGACTTGCGCGCGGCGTGCCTCAAGGCGCTGAGCCTCTCGCGGGAAAAGGCGCGCGAACATTCGCTGCGCTTCACCTGGAAGGAGAGCGCGCGCCAGTTCCTCGACAACATCGAAATGAGCCGGTTGGACCTGAGACAGCCGACCCCGCCGACCGAGCGGGTCGGCGTCGCCCGGATCGCCCAACGCGGATAGCGCCCGAGCGGCCCTTGCAACCCAATCCGAAATCCCCCTGACGCCTCTCGAGCGTCCGCTCATCAGCGGCTTGAGCCTCCCAGCAATGGGATTGCGGGACTGGCCGGGCGGCGGGCGAGAAGCCAATAGCCAAGCTCGCGGCCGAAGGCGATCGCCGGCTTTTCGATCAGCGCTGAAAGCACGGCCGCAGCGGCGAAGGTCGCGGCGATGGCGGCTAAGAACTGCAGCGGGCCGAAGCCGTATCGGGATCCGAAGAGAACGATGATCGGCACGTGGACAAGATAGACGCCGAAGCTCAGTTCGCCGGTTTTACGCAAAAGTCCGACTCGCATGACCCGCGACAAAAGCGATTCCGAGGGATGGAGAAGGCCGTAGACGATTCCGCCGACGACGAGCGGCGCGAACGGGAAGATTGCGTCGTAATAAGACTGCCACGCCCCGGGCGCCGCCAATTCCGTCATCCAAGGGTCGTGGCGGACCGGCAAAAAGGCATGGCCAGAACGAAGGCGAGCGGCGCAATCGCGGCGACCCACGCCGCTGAGCGCGGAAATCGGATGCGGCCATTGGCGATCAGCGCATAGAGAAGCACGCCGCCGACGAACGAGTTGGCGTAGTGATGGAATCCAAGCGTCATCCATGGGCCCGCCGGAACGCCCTCATGCCGCACGATAGCGATCGCGATGCACCACCCAGGAAAAACCGACGCGAGCGCCACGCCGCCGAGGCGCGTCCGCGTCGCCGGCAACGCCAGCGCCAGGACGATCGGCAGGTAAAGGTAGAACGTAAGTTCGACGGGAATCGTCCAGAGAACGCCCGGCGCCTGGCCGAGAGTGAGCGACAGCCTCAACGCCTCCCAACAGGTGGCGGAGGGTGGAAAGAACGACGATCCGTTCCAGTATGTCAGCCCGATCACGGCGCAAAGCAGCGGAACAATGCGGAAGATGCGGTTGATCGAATAGGTGAGGACCGAGAAATGCGGGCGGGCGGGCCAATTCGGATCCGACGCCAGCGAATGGCAAAGCAGGAATGACGACAGAAAGAAGAACACCATGAGCCCGCATTGGCCCGAATATTTGAACGCCGGGAGGGCGGGCATGAAGCCGATGTATTGATAATGGGCCAGCATGACGATCAGGGCCGCAGCGCCGCGCAGCGACGTGAATCGTTTGTCGATGCGGGAGCGCCAATCCGAATCGACGGCGCCCGTAGCGCTATGGAACGCCACCTCGCCTTTCGGGTTCCTCGCGATGACGGCGCCGTTTTGATTGAAATGGATCACGCGCTGGCCTGCCGCCATGTTTCGCGAATACGTTCGCTGCGAGAAGTATAGAAAGCTTGAAATCGGAAGCTTTCATTGTCGTCAAAGCGCATTTCTCGTGATTGCTTGCGCGTCACGATTGGCCGGCGAGGCTTAAGGCCGTCGCGGCGCCGGCGGTCGCGATGACGACGATGAGCGGGGGAGCGCGCCAGACGATCAAGGCGACGAAGCCCGCCGCGGCGATGGCGAAATCGGTCGGCCCCCTGACCGCGCCAGTCCATACGGGATCATAGAGCGCGGAAGCGAGCAGGCCGACCACCGCGGCGTTGACGCCGGCCATCGCCGCCCGCGCGTTACTCAGTGTGCGCAAGCCGTTCCAGAACGGAAGGACGGCCATCAGCAGCAAAAGTCCGGGCGCGAAGATCGCAACCAGCGCCAACGCGGCCCCGGCGACGCCGCCCGGCCCAACGCCGGCGACCGCGCCAAGATAGGCCGCGAAGGTGAACAGCGGCCCCGGCATGGCTTGGGCCGCGCCGTAGCCGGCCAGAAAGGCGCTATCGGAGACCCAGCCCGGATCGACCACGGCGGTCCGCAGCAGCGGCAGCATCACATGGCCGCCGCCGAACACCAGCGCACCCGAGCGGTAGAAAGCGGCAGCGAGCGCGGCAGCGCCAGGGAGCACGGGCGCGAACGACAGCGCGAGCAGGGCGAAAGTGAGACCAGCAAAAACAATCGCCGCTCGCCGGGATATCGGCGCCTCGACTGCGGCGACTGCGACATCTCCGCTCCACCGGCAGACGGTAAGTCCGGCGAGGGCGCCGAGAAGTATGGCGGCGATCTGGCCCCACCCCGCCGGAACGAACGCCGTCAGGATCAGCGACAGGACGGCGATCGCCGCCCGCGGCCGGTCGGGCGTGAGGCTCTGGGCCATCCCCAAGACCGCCTGGGCGACGATTGCAACCGCGACCAGCTTGAGGCCGTGCAGGAGCCCATCGCCCGCCGGGCCTTTCAGCGCGCCCTCGCCGTAGGCGATCAGCGTCATCGCGACGGCCGAGGGCAGCGTGAACGCGGCCCAGGCGGCGAGGCCGCCGAGGTATCCGGCGCGGACGAGGCCGATTGCGAAGCCGGTCTGGCTGCTGGCCGGACCGGGCAGGAACTGGCAGAGCGCGACCAGGTCGGCATAGGCGCGATCATCGAGCCAGGCGCGCCGGACGACGAACTCGCGGCGGAAGTAGCCGAGATGCGCGACCGGCCCGCCGAAGCTGGTCAGGCCGAGTTTGAGAAAGACGCGCAAGACTTCGAGCGCCGAACCGGCTTGGCCTTGCCTGAACTCGGCGTCCTCGATCGCCGCACTCATCGGCCAAGCCGGGCAGTCATCGCGACGCGCGCCGGAGCGCCGCGATCCTGCGGCTCAGCCCGTCGTCACGCAGCCTCCGCGAGCCGGTGCTGGACCATCGTCCGCAGCTTCTCGAGGTCGTGGGCGAACAGGCGGATGCCGTCAGACAGCTTCTCCGTCGCCATCTGGTCCTCGTTGAGCATCCAGCGGAAGGTCTTTTCGTCCATCGCGACCTTGGCCGGAGCCGGCCCGGGATGGGCCGGGTCGAGACGCCGTGTGAGCACCCCCTCGTCCTTCGACAGCGCCTCGAGCAGCTGGGGCGAGATCGTGAGCCGGTCACATCCCGCGAGAGCTTCGATTTCGCCAGTGTTGCGGAACGACGCGCCCATGACGACCGTCTTGACGCCGTAGGTCTTGTAATAGGCGTAGATCGTGCGGACCGACTGCACGCCGGGATCGGTTTCGGGCGTGTACGGGCCGCCGCCCGCCTTGACATGCCAGTCAAGGATGCGTCCAACAAAGGGGGACAGAAGGAACGCCTTCGCATCCCCCGCCGCAATCGCCTGAGCGAGCGAGAAGGCGAGCGTCATGTTGCAGTCGATGCCCTCCGCCTGCAGGCGACGCGCCGCTTGCACGCCCTCCCAGGTCGAAGCGAGCTTGATCAGGATGTGCTCGTGGCCGACGCCCCGCTCCTTGTAGGCGGCGATGAGCGACTTCGCCTTGGCGACCATGCCCTCGGTGTCGAACGATAGATCGGCGTCGACTTCGGTCGACACCCGCCCCGGCACGATCTTTGTCAGCTCCGAGCCGAAATTGATGGCGATGCGGTCGGTCACTTCGCCGACCGAAGCGCCGCGCT
>JBAUXQ010000004.1:0-9230 GCA_049584355.1 Roseiarcus sp.
TCGATGAAGTCGCCGACGATGGTGAACACCGCCACCAGCAGGAACATGATCGCGCGCGGATCGCCGCCCGAAACATCGCCGATCCATGCCGAGACGACGATCGGGCCACGCAGATAGGCGAGCAGCCAGCCGAATGCGGACGCCGCGGCGATGGTGATCAGCGGCAGCGAGTAGATCAGTCCGGCTTGCACGAAGTCGCGCCACACCAAGCTCAAGTGACGCGGATTGAGCGCCGGGATCACGACAATCAGGATGTAGGCGACGGCGACAACGCCGGCTTCGGTCGGCGTGAACCAGCCGGTCATGATGCCGCCGAGCAGGATCACCGGGATCAGCGCCGGCAGCGCCGCCGCCCGCGCCGCGCCGACGAGATTGCGGAAACTCGATCGCGGCCGGCGAAACCCGGCCGGCCCGAAAAAATAACAGAACAGCATGAGGCCGACGCCGACCATCGCGCCGGGCAGAATGCCGGCCAGAAACAGTCCGGCGATCGAGACATTGCCGACCGCGCCATAGACGACCGCCATGATGCTCGGCGGCACCAGATTGGCGATCGTCGAGGCGGCGGCGATCAGCGCCGCGACAAAGGCCGGCGAGTAGCCTTCCTTCGCCATCGGGCGAGCCATCGTCCGGCTCAACACCGCGACGTCGGCCGACGAGGAGCCCGACATGCCGGAAAAGAACATGCTGAAGACGGTGGTGACTTGCGCGAGCCCGCCGCGCATGTGGCCGACCAGGGCCTGCGACAGTTCGGCGATGCGTATGACCACGTTAGCCGACGTCATCAGTTCGCCGACCAGAAGGAAAAAGGGGATCGCCATCAACGCTTCCGAATCGACGCCGTTGAACGCCTGCCCGACGATCGACTGCAACGAGATCGGCGTCAGCATCGTGCCGACGATGACGCCCGCCATCAGCGAAAACGCCACCGGGACGCCGAGATAGCCCAGCGCCAGGAACAGCAGCGTCATGATCAGGAGGATCGCGCTGTTCGGCATCGGATCAGGGGGCGCGGTTCGACGGCGGAGGCGCGAAGCCGTGGCGCAGGCCGTTGACGATCTGTTCGAGGCTGAACAGCGCCACCAATGCTCCACACAGCGGAATCGGCGCGTAGAGATAGGCGATCGGCAGCATCGACGGCATGCGAAAACTGCCGAAGCCGGTCAGGAAGTTCTGCCAGCCGTAAACGACGAGGAAAAGTCCGACGCCCATGACCACGGCGCGATTCATGACCTCGAACACGCGGCGCGTCGTTCCGCTCATCGCCTCGGTCAAAGCGAGGAGCTGCAGGTGATCGTTGCGCCGCGTCGCCGCTGAAGCGCCGATGAAGACGCCGTAGATGAAGAACGTCGACGTCACTTCCTGCGGCCACAACAGGGGATGACCGGCGACCCTCATCACGACGTCGAGCAGGGTCGTCGAGGTGAAGCCGACCAGGCACACGCCGCAGAGCTGCATGAGCGCGCGCTCCAGCGGGTCCAGCGCCCGCCACTTCAGGTGACGATCGGCGGCGAGGACGAGGTCGGCGCGCTCGTCCATCGCCTATTCGATCGAGCGGCAGACCTGCAGGATTTTTTCGGCGTGGGGGCCGAGGCCTTTGGCGAGCTTGTCCTGCAGCGGTTCGGCGATCTTGATGAAGCCTGCCTTGTCGACGTTGGTGACCACCTTGACGCCGAGTTTCTGCAGCTTGGCGAGCGACTTGTGCTCGAGCGCGATCGCCTGCGCCGGCTCATTCGCGCCGACCTCGGCCGCCGCGGCCTGCACCCAGCCCTTCTGTTCGTCGGTCAGCGAAGCCCAGAGCTTGTCGCTGACCCAGATCACGCTGTTGTTGGCTTCGTGCTCGGTCATCGACAGCACCGGCGCGACTTCGTAGTGCTTGTTGCTGTCGTAGACGTTGATTCCATTCTCGGCAAAGTCGACGACGCCGGTCTGCAGCGACGTGTAGACGCTGCCGAACGGCATGTGGACGGTCTGCGCCCCATAAGCGGGGAACAGCGTGTCCTCGGTCGGAGTCGCCTGGACGCGCACCTTGTAGCCCTTGAGGTCGTCGACCGAGGCCACCGGCCGCTTGCCATAGAGATCGCGAAGGCCAAGCGTGGCGAGCGCCAGCACATGGCCGTCCTTGACGGTTGCGTCGAACATTTCCCGCACCGCCGCGACCAGCCGAGGGTCGGCGATCGCCTTGATCAATTGATCCTCCGAGCGGAACAGATAGTGGATCGACAGCACGCCCGATTCCGGCGCGACGGTCGCCGCGTTGGCGGTCGAGCTGATCATGAAGTCGATGTCGCCGGTGCGGATCTTTTGCAGCATCTGGGGCTCCTGCCCCAGTTGCGCGCCGGGAAACTGGTCGATCGCCATCGACCCGCGGCTCATCTCCATGAGCTTATTGTTGAAGAGGTCCGCCGCGATGCCGTAGCCCGTCGAATGGGGCTGATCATAGGCGAAGCTGAAATGGCGCGCGTCGTCCGCCCGCGCCCCCACGCCGCCAAGGGCGCCCATCGCGACGGCGACGACCGCCGCGCGCAACTGCCATCGACCCATTCGGCTCTCCTCCCGCTCGCTGTCGCCCAGGGCGCTTGCGCTGCGATTTTCCCGCGAGCGTAACCCTCCGTCCCGGCTCTGTCCACGCTGGCGTCAGCTCCGGGAGAACGCGAGAGCCCTGGAACGGCTGATGGCGGGATTGGCGTTTCGGCGATAGCCTGCGTTCATGATCGAAACCAGCAGTCTCCAAGATTTTGTCGACCGGCATCGGCGTTTGTTCGTCTTGACCGGCGCCGGGTGCAGCACCGGCTCCGGCATTCCCGACTATCGCGACGCCGACGGCCAGTGGAAGCGCGCGCAACCGGTGACCTTCCAGGCCTTCATGGGCGACGAAAAGACCCGTCGGCGCTATTGGGCGCGCAGCCTCATCGGCTGGCGGCGCATTCGCCGGGCGCGGCCGAACGACGCTCATCGCGCCCTGGCCCGGCTCGAGACGATGGGCAGAATCGAGCTCGTTCTCACCCAGAACGTCGACCGGCTGCATCAGGCGGCCGGCAACGCGCGGGTGATCGACCTGCACGGCCGGATCGATCTTGTCCGCTGCATGGATTGCGAGCTGAGATCGCCGCGCGAAGAGCTGCAGGACGAGCTCGGCCGGCTGAACGCCGACTGGCTCGATCTGGACGCAACGGAAGCGCCCGACGGCGACGCGGACCTCGAGGGCGCCGATTTCTCGTCCTTTGGCGTGCCGTCCTGCCGGCGCTGCGGCGGCATGCTCAAGCCTGATGTGGTGTTTTTCGGCGAGAACGTTCCCCGCGACCGGGTCGATGAGGCCGCGCGGCATCTCGATGAAGCCGACGCCATGCTGATCGTCGGCTCCTCGCTCATGGTCTATTCGGGCTTCCGCTTCGTCCAGCGGGCGGCCAGCGCTGGAAAACCGGTGGCCGCGGTCAATCTCGGTCGAACCCGCGCCGATGCTCTCCTGACGCTGAAGGCGGAGCAGGCGTGCGAGGCCGCGCTCGCCTTCCTGCTCTGACCGTCGAACCGACGCAATCGTCCATTTGGGCCGTGTCCGTGTGGCTTGCTGCCACGCTAGTGTCCTGGATTCGAAGTTCGTTCGATTAACCGGGGCTGTCGGCCGCCGCGGCAAAGCGCCGACCTCATCCTGAGGGCCGCGCGCAGCGCGGCGTCTCGAAGGATGATCCAGCATGCAGTAGCGCCGCCGTTGCGCGCTGGATCGTCGTTCGAGACGCGCCTTCGGCGCTCCTCACGACGAGGAGGTTGGGGTCAAATGCACAATACTTCGGAATCGGCACACTAGAGCCTGCTGCATTTCGGTAGAATCGATGGCGTTAGCGCACCCGCCCCCTCTTGTGGGGGCGGGCCCGGGGTGGCGGGAAGCAACGCGCCCTTGTCTAGGCGCCGCCGCGCGTTGCCCATGCAGCCTCAGCGGCGCGTTTCCAGGGCGGAGCAAATTCACGCTCGCTGGAACAAATTCACGCTTCCTTGGTTCATCCTCGTTGTCACGACTTTGGCTGCAAGGATGGAACCAAATGAACAGAGATAATGTGGAAGGGACGCTTCGTTCAGCGGGCGGCCAGGGCGAAAAGATGTTCGGCCAGGCGATGAACGACAAGTCGACCATGGCCCAGGGGACCTATGACGATGCAATGGGCAAGGCGCGCTCAGCCTTGGGCAACGCCAAGGATGCGGTGAACGACAGCGTCGACGCGGTCTCCGCCTTGGATTTTTCCGCGTTGAGCGACCAAATTGCGAAACTGACGCAAACGGTTGCCGGCCTGACCCAAAAGCAGGTTATCGCCGGTCGGGATCAAGTCGTCGGAGCGATGGGAGCAGCCGGCGACAGTTTGTCCCAGTCTGCGGCGGTGGCGCAGGACAAATTCGCCGCCGTTGAGGGCGACGTGGAGGCGCGGATCAAGAGGAATCCCTGGGGCGCGGTCGCGATCGCTGGCCTGATCGGCCTTCTCATCGGCAAGATGAGCTAGTCGATGCAATCGGCGCTTGGGCTGCTTCTTGACCTTTCGCGTCAGGTTCGGGAACTGCTTAGGGTGGAGTTGTCGCTCGCGCAGGCTGAACTGCGCGAGCGGGGAAAAACGATTCCGTCGAGCCTTGCCGCGGTCGTGATCGGACTGATTTTCCTTCCGGTCGGCGCAGTGTTGTTTTTTGTCTCGGTTAGCTTGGCGCTGACGCGCCTTGGGGCGCCGCTAGACCTTTCGTTCCTGATTGTCGCGTTGGTGTTGCTCGCAGGCGGCGTATTGGCGCTGCGGTGGGGCGTGAATCGCTTGAAGCCGTCGCGCCTTGCGCCGGTGAGGAGCATCTCGCAGATTTCGTCGCTGTTGGGCGAGTTCTGAAGATGACTCTGACCGCTCCGACTTCAAGCGACTACGAAGCAGAAGCCAATCGGCTGCGAGCCCAGATCGGCGCGACTGTCGAAGACCTGCGATTCAGCCTGAGGCCGTCGAATCTCGCTTCCGAGGCGGCGACGCGCGCGGGAATCGCCGATCTGTCATGGGGCGGGGCGTTTGATTTTGCCGGCAAACGCCACCCGGTTCCGACCGCGATCATTGGAGTGGGCATCGCGCTTTGGACATTGGCGGCGCTTCGCCGCCGCAAAGCCGATGGGCTCGCGACCTTTACGCCACCGCTGAGAGAAACATCAGCGTCCCTGGTCGAAAGCGCAACCAGAGTGCTCCGTGACCGCGCCGAGATCAAACGGCGAGAATTCGTCAACGTGGCGCAGACGCAAATCGCTTCTGGAGCAGCGAGATTTTCCGATGAGGTCGAAAGAAGGCTGGAGAACGTGATCGATCGGGTTCCGGGCGGACCTGAGGTTCGACCGCTCATCGAGGCCGCAGTTCAAATCGCCCTTTCGGCTGCGCTGGAAGGTCTATTTCTCAAGCGAACCGCCCGCTGAAGGTCGAGCGCAAAGTCCTGCAGTTCGCAAAGCTCTACCCGGAAAGCCCTTCCGCCGAAATAAGCCGAGGCGCCAACGGCGTCAGGTTGGGGCCAGCCTGACAGCTTAGAACCCGATCGGTTGGACTGCCGCCTGGCGAAGTTCGCGAAAACGGCGCGCTGATCGGGGAACACCTCTATGCGGATCATCAGCGCGGCGGTCATCCTGCCCTGCCTGGTCGGCTGCGCCGCCCAGCCGCCGGCGCCTTACGCTCACGTCGAGCTCCCCTATTCGGCGTGCGAACCGATGGCCGACCTCAGGAGCAACCTGACCGGGACGCCCTACCCTTCGGCGAAAAGCGACGCCGTTCTGCACAGCCTTGGGGTCCGCTGCATTGGCGAGCCCTATCCCACCGTGGTCCGCGCCCACTATTGAGCGAAGGGCGCAAGCTGTCACGCCGCAAATAGATCCGGCGCCGCTCAGCGCAAGATCGCGGCCCAATTCACCGGCCACGACAGTGAGAGGCTGACGATAAGTCCGAACGCCGTCAGACCGGCCAGCCGCATTCTTTCGCGCGCGCCCTCCGGCAGCGCGGCGACGGTCAGAACCGCCAGCACGAGGACGAGAAATCCCATGGGCAGGCTAGTGACCGAGGGGTGAATCACGGCGTCGACGAGATCGCCGAGGATCGAGCCGATCTGACTATTGGCATCCATGAACGCAAACCTTTCAAAAACCGTCGACGGAAACTGACACGAACGGCCGATTCAGCAAAGGACATCTTAAGAGTAACCTTTATGGCGCCGCGGATGACTTACGCAGCGTAAGAAACGGGGCCGGCGCCGCGCAATGGATATTCAGGCCCTCGGACCACGCGTGCGCCGGCGAATCGGGATTGACAACGCTGGCGCGGACTGCCGCCATTGACCTCCTCCGCTCAATTGGCGACGCTCGCGCCTCACGATGCTTGCCCGAGGAGGCAAGGCCGATGCGCATCGAGCCCGCGTTTCTGTTCGATCTCGACGGCACGCTGGTGGACAGCGTCTATCAGCATGTGCTCGCCTGGAAGGAGGCCCTCGACAGCGAGGGCATCGACCTCTCGGTCTGGCGCATCCATCGCAAGATCGGGATGAGCGGCGGCCTGTTCACCAACCAGCTCGAACGGGAGACCGGCGTCGAGATGAGCGAGGACCGGCTTGAGCGCCTGCGCCGGAAGCATGCCCAGGCCTATCGGCGGATGTCGAGCCAGATCCGCCCATTGCCGGGCGCCCGCGAATTGCTCGCCTGGCTCACCAATGCCGGGCTCCAATGGGCGATCGCCACCAGTGGGCGCATGGAGACGGCGGGGGTCAACCTCGAGGCGCTCGGGGTCGATCCGGCGAAAACGCCGGTCGTGACGCGCGATCAGGTCAAATACGCCAAGCCCGATCCGGACTTGTTTCTGGCCGCCGCGGCGCGACTGAACGCGCCGATCGAGACCGCCGTTGTCGTCGGCGACAGCATCTGGGACATGCTTGCGGCGGCGCGCTGCCGGGCGCTCGGCGTCGGGCTCCTGTGCGGCGGCTATGGCGCGAGCGAACTCCAGCAGGCGACAGCCTTCCGCGTCTACGAGGACCCGGCCGATCTGCTCGTCCACATCGATGAGCTCGGCGGACGGCGGTGACTCACGCCGTCGAGCCGCCCCTGCCCTACGAGCCTGGATTGCTTCGTCGCTCCGCTTCTCGCAATGACGTCGCATGTCATGCCGGCAGCTCGCTCAGTTCGCGCATCGTCGCCGCGAATTGCGCCGCGATCTGATCCCTGAACACATGGCGACCATCGACGACGACCTTGAGGCCGCCGCTCCAGACACAATCCACCAGCCCATTCCCCACCGCGAAGATCCAGGCGTCGAGGATCTCATCGTCGTCCTTGCCGGCGAGCGTCGGATGGTCGGCGCGAAAGGTCAGAATGTCGGCTGACGCGCCGGGCGCCAGCCGGCCGCAGCGGCGCCTCAACGCCTGGGCGCCGCCCGACCAGATCGCCTCGAGCATCGCGCGGCCCGTTGATCCACCAGCCGGAGCGCAGACATTGCGCGCCCGCTCGCGCAACCTCTGCGCATATTCGAGCTGGCGTAGCTCCGCCGCGACGCCGATGCTGACATTCGAGTCGGTGCCGACGCCATAGCGCCCGCCGGAGCGCAGATAATCCGCAGCATTGAAGACGCCGTCGCCAAGGTTGGCTTCGGTCACCGGACAAAGCCCGGCGACCGCCCGCGAGCGCGCGAGGTCTTGCGTCTCCCGCTCATCCATGTGGGTCGCATGCACGAGGCACCATTTTTCGTCGACGCCCGCATGGTCGATGAGCCATCGCACCGGCCGGGCGCCCGACCAGGCGACGCAGTCCTCGACCTCTTTGATCTGCTCGGCGGCGTGGATGTGGATCGGGCCCTCCCCGGCCAAGGACGTCAGTTCGGATAGTTCGCCGGGGCTCACGGCGCGAAGGCTGTGCGGGGCAATACCGATCGTTTCGTCTCGTTCGCCCTCCACCATCCGGCGACAATCGTCGACGAGACGAGCGAACGACGCGACATCGTTGACGAACCGCCTCTGCCCCGGTTCGGGCGGCGCGCCGCCGAACGTCGAATGGGCGTAAAACACCGGAAGCAGCGTGATCCCGATGCCAGTTCGTCGAGCGGCGGCGAGAATGCGCCCGGCCATTTCCGCGCGCGACTCATAGGGCGAACCATCGGGCGCGTGATGGAGGTAGTGGAATTCGGCGACGGCGGCGAACCCCGCCTCCAGCATTTCCACATAGAGCTGCGCGGCGACCGCCTCGACGTCGTCGGGCGACATCTGAAGCGCGAAGCGGTACATCGTTTCGCGCCAGGTCCAGAACGTGTCGATCTTCCGGCCGCGAATTTCGGTTAAGCCCGCCATGGCCCGCTGGAAGGCGTGGCTATGCAGGTTGGCCGCCGCGGGCGCCATGATCGCATGACGCTCGTCGCCCTCCCGCGCCCCGGCGCCGGTCTCGACGGCGGCGATCCGCCCCTCTTCGATCGTGACCCGCACGTCGGACTGCCAGCCCTCGGGGGTCAGCGCCCTTTCGGCGTGAAGGACAGGCAAAGGTCGGCTCCGCTTTCTGCAATCGGCCTCGCGGGCGCGCGCCGCTTGCCTTTGGGACCATTAGGTCTATGCAATAAATGACCCGCGGCGGGAAGCCGCTGAGCGCCATGGTTCATGCAAACGACACCGGCCGAACCGAAACGATTTGGCTCAACGCCCGTCTTGCGACCCTCGCCCCGGGGCGGCCGGGGCTCGGGGTCATCGAAGCCGGCGCCATCGTCGCGCGAGAAGGACGGATCGCTTTCGCCGGTCCGCAGGACGAGCTTCCGTCCGCGTGGCGCAATGGCGCGCGCGCGTTCGACTGCGAAGGCCGATGGATCACCCCGGCGCTGATCGATTGCCACACCCACCTCGTCTACGGCGGCGACCGGGCGCACGAATTCGAGCTCAGGCTCGCCGGGGCGACCTATGAAGAGATCGCCCGCCAGGGCGGAGGAATCCTTTCGACCGTGCGCGCGACCCGCGCAGCGACCGAAGACGAGCTCGTCCAATCCGCGCTGCGGCGGCTGGACGCCCTGATCGCCGACGGCGTCGGGACGGTCGAAGTCAAATCCGGCTACGGACTCGAACTCGCCGCCGAGCGCAAATCGCTCCGCGTCGCGCGCCGGCTCGCCGATGAGCGCCCGGTCACCGTCCGGGCGACGTTCCTCGGCGCCCACGCGCTGCCGCCGGAATTCGCCAGCGACCGCGCCGCCTATGTCGCCAAAGTCGCCGACGAAATGATCCCG
>JBAUXQ010000005.1:0-12344 GCA_049584355.1 Roseiarcus sp.
TCGAGGGGCGGGTCGATGGCGCGCTCGTCTTCCCGCCGCGCGGGACGGCCGGGTTCGGCTACGATCCGATTTTTCGCCCCGACGGCCATGACCGCACGTTCGGCGAGATGGGGCCTGAGGAGAAGCACGGGATTCCCGCCGACGGCTCGCTTGCGCTCTCCCACCGCGCCCGCGCGTTCCAGAAGCTTTCGCGCCAGCGGCTATGAGCGGAGAGCGCGCCATCGCAAGGAGCGAAATCCAAGCCGACCGCAACAAAATCCAAGCCCGGCGCAACAAAATCCAAGCCGGGGGCAACAAAATCCAAATCCGGCGCAACAAAATCCAAATGCCGGTTCCTTCCGCCAACCGAGGCTTTTCAATAGGTTGCCGCCCATTCCGGGCGATAGCGCGCCCCATCTCGTCTTGAGGCCGCGGAGCGGCCTCGAAGGACGCTCCAGTGCGCGCGGAGCCCGCGCAGGCCTCTGGAGCACCCTTCGAGACGCACCTTCGACGCTCCCCAGGATGAGGCGGTGGCTCGCGCGCAGGCAATCTCCGACGCGGCGACGATCGATCCGTTTTCTGAAGAGTAAACCTGAGTTTGCCCTTTTGGCAAGAAAATGTCTGTTTTCAGAAGGTCGCCTTTTGTCAGCGAGGGCGCTCGACGCTGGCCAGCGCTATGCCAGTCCTGGCCCGGACCGGCTCTATTCGATCGCCGAAAGCTTCAGCGTCCAAACTCACTCGACGTGCACGGAGATGACCGCTTTGGGCGCGGATTCCTGCCGTTTCGATGGTCGCCCGGGAAGGGCGGGAATCCGGCGCAGCGGGGGGCGGGAATCGATGTTGGGCGGCCATTCCATTGCAAGCGCGAAATAGGCTTCGCCGCCCTTCTGCGACATCCCTGGTCGGGCGCCAAATGGACGCCGCCACGTGCTTAGGTCGCATCCAGATCGGTGGCGGGGCGATGGCCTTTCGAGGATCTGACGGCTGGGTCGCGCTCGCACGACACGTCGAAGGCAACCCTTGACCCGAGCCGCCACTCGCGACTTACAAAAGCAGCAGTCGAGACCCTAACCTGGGCGATCTGTCCGCTTAGGACCCTGTCGATGGCCGTTTCAAACCTTTTCAGGCTGCAGGGGGCCGTGTGAGTCTGTCTGTAAGCCGAGCCGAGAGCCGCCAGAACGCTTAACGCATCTCTATCCGGAGTTTTCCGCTCATCTGATGCGCGCCACGGAAACCGCCGGCTGGCTGGAATGGCGCGACTGGGGCAATCCGGTCCTGGCGGAGCCGTTTGAGATTCGTGGCGGCGCGATTCACATTCCGGACCGGCCAGGCGCTGGTATCGCGTGGGACGAGGCCGCCGTGAAAAGGTTCGCGATCTAGCCTTGCGAGAGCAAGCCCGCTTCGATCCAACCAGCCCCGACGCCAGGCGACCGACAACAAGAGGGGTGACCCATGAACGCGCCCGAGTTTCCCTCCAACGATCTCTCGATCCCCGCCGAATTTCATGCCTGCTTCTCCGGGCAGCGCGCGGCCTTCCTCAAGGCGCCCGACCCGAGCCACGCCGAACGGCTCTCCGACCTCAAGGCGCTCTCGCGGCTGCTCAAGGACAATCAGGCGGCGATCGTCAAGGCGATCGACACCGACTACGGCGGCCGCAGTGAATTCGAGACCCTATTCGGGGAGATCTTCGCCTCGCTGGATGGGCTTCGCGACGCGCAAAAGCGCCTTGCGCGGTGGATGCGACCTCGCCGGCGCAGCGTCGATCCGCTCCTTTATCCCGGCAACGCGCGCAATCGCCTGATCCCGCAGCCCATCGGCGTCGTCGGCGTGATCGTGCCGTGGAACTATCCGATCTTCCTGAGCTTCGGGCCGCTCACCGGCGCTCTTGCCGCGGGGAACCGGGCGATGGTGAAGATGTCGGAGAATTCACAAGCCCTGGTTGAACTCCTCGCCGGGATCTCGCCGAAGTACCTGCCAGAGGATAAGCTGGCGTTCTTTGCCGATGGGGGCGGCCGGGGGCCCGCGTTCTCGTCGCTGCCGTTCGACTATCTCTTCTTCACCGGGTCCGGGACGACCGGACGCGCGGTCATGGCGAACGCCGCCCGCAACCTGACGCCAGTGACGCTCGAACTCGGCGGCAAATCGCCAGCCATCATCGCGCCGGATTACCCAATCTCGACCGCTGCCGAGCGCATTCTCTGGGCGAAGATCTTCAACGCCGGGCAAACCTGCGTCGCGGTCGACTACGCCTTCGTGCCCCGCGGGTCCGAGGACGAGTTCGTCAACCATTGCCGGACGCTGTTCGCGAAGCGGTACCCTGACATCAATGGCCCAGACTTTACTTCGATCATCGATCAGCGGTCGTACGACCGGCTTACCGCCGCGCTGGATGACGCGCGCGCTAAAGGCGCCCGGCTCGTCAATCTCGCCGAGGGCCAGACCCCCGACAAGTCGAAGCGCCGACTGGAGCCGCACATTGTGCTGAACGTGACGCCTGAGATGGAGCTGATGCGGCGCGAAATCTTCGGCCCGATCCTGCCGGTCGTGACCTATTCCGACCTGCAGGAAGTGGTCGACGCGATTAATTCTCGCGACCGGCCGCTCGCCCTCTATCCCTTCGTCCGCAACGCCGCGACGCGCCGCTTCCTGATCGCCAACACCCGTTCCGGCGGTGTCTCGGTCAATGACGCGATCCTGCATGTCGTCCAGCACGACCTGCCGTTCGGCGGCGTCGGGCCGAGCGGCATGGGGCACTATCACGGCCGCGAGGGCTTCGAGACTTTCTGCAAGCTCAGGCCGGTGTTCGAGGAGGGTTGGATTTCGGCGGTGCAGACCTTCATGCAGCCGCCCTATACGCGCTTTTCCCGCCGCATCATCGACCTCATGCTGTGGATGAAGAGCTGACCGGATTGCATCAATTCCATCCGAGTGACTTCAGGCCTGGCGGCGTCGCCCACTCGTCGACACCGGGGAAAGCCAAGCTATCGAAAGCGGGCTGCAAAGGAGACTACCGTGACAGAACCCTCGCTCCAGACGTCGGCTGAGAAGAAGATGCAGACCATGAGCGTCGCCGACACCATTGTTCAACGCATTGCCGACGAGGGCGTCGCGCATTGCTTCGGCGTCGCTGGGGACTATTTGTTCCCGATGTGCAACGCGGTCGAGAGCAGTCCATCGGTCAAATGGATCGGTTGTGCAAACGAATTGAACGCCGCGTACGCTGCCGATGGCTACGCCCGCATCCGAGGCGCGGGAATGCTCGCGACCACCTATGGGGTCGGCGAACTATCCGCGCTGAACGGCGTGATGGGCGCGAAAGCCGAGCGCTCGCTTGTATTCCACGTCGTGGGCATGCCGTCCTACCAGAACCAGCGTTTGAGCAAGATCGCACATCACACTCTAGGCGACGGCCATTTCGGGAATTTCGCCGGCCTCTCTGCTGCGGCGGCCTGTTGCTCCGCGCTCATCAATCCGGACAATTGCATCATCGAGATGGAGCGTGTGATCGGAGAGGCGCGGCGCAACAATCAGCCTGCGTATATCCTCGTTCCGTCCGATTACGCGCTGGCGCCAGTCACGCCAGTCGACGTGCGTCGCCTGACTCTCAGGTCGAGCGCGGCGGTGCTGAAAAAGGCGGTCGAGGTCGTCACAGAACGGTTGAGGGGCGCAAGGTCGGTCATCGTCTTGCCGGCCTTCACCATTGCGCGCCTTGGGTTGCAAAAGGAGTTCCGAGAAGCCATCGAAGCGCTCGGCTTCCCGTTCGCGACGATGCTCATGGAAAAATGCATCATCGACGAGAGCCATCCGCAATTCGCTGGCCTCTACGCGGGCGCGATGTCGGCGCAAAGCACGCGTGAAATCGTCGAGGGCGCGGACCTCGTGCTTGACCTCGGGGGCGTCAGCCTCAACGACATCACCACCGCTGCCTATTCGGCGAAGCTCGACCCGGCGCGGTTCATCACAATCGGTCTCAACGACGTGCGGATGGGCGAGAAAGTGATCGGCGGCGTTCGCCTCGCGGACATGCTGGTCGAACTCGGAAAGCTGAAACTAAACACCGCGCCGTTTCGGCGAACCGTCGAAAACGCCCCGCCCATCTCCGGCAGGCCATCGGACAAGATCACGATGGATGCGCTCTATCCGCGCTACGCCGCCTTCATCCGGGCCGGAGATACGGTCGTTCTTGAAACTGGCAGTTCAACGCTAGGCCTGGCGCCCACGCCGCTTGCCGGCGGCGTGCGGATCGAGGCGCAGGTCCTGTGGGGGTCGATCGGGTGGGCTACGCCCGCAGCCTTTGGCGTTGCCCTCGCCGATCCCGGCCGGCGCACAATCCTCATTACGGGAGAGGGCTCGCACCAATTGACGGCAAACGAGATCGGCAGCATGGGGCGGTTCGGCGCCAATGTCATCGTCTTTGTTCTCAACAATGAGGGCTATCTGATCGAGCGAGCCTTGGAGGAGAATCCGGATTGGTCCTACAACGACCTCGCGCGCTGGCGATATGCGGAGTTGCCGAGCGCGCTCGGATGCGCCGATTGGTTCACGGCGCGCGTGACGACGCTCGGCGAACTCGACGCTGCGATGAAAGCCGCCCGTGAAAGCAAATCCGGCGCCTATATCGAGATTGTCGGCGAACGAATGGACATGCCCCCTATCCTCGCATTCGCTCACGGCCGGCTGGGAACCATGTACGGCGAGGCGCCTTAACGCTGCGGGCGGCGCTCGAGCCCGGCCTCGACACGTGCGCCAGAACGCGCAGCCAACGCCCGAGGGCTCAATTGCTGGAGAAGCCAAGTGAAAGCGGCCTTTCAGGGCGCAACACGCACTCGACATCATAAGGCTTCAATCAAAGTTGGGCGGCGATCTGCAAAGAATGCAGGAATATGCCGAGTTTCCTTTTATCGTCTCCCGCGCCAAACTCGTGGGGCGATATCGGATGCCGGTGGCGTATCAGGATCGAAATTCTATCCGCAGGCGCTGGAAGGTTGACATCGACCGCGACCCGGCGCCTTTCGCCGGTTTCAAATAACCAGCGACCCAATTCGCGGCCGTTGACGGTCACCGTCGCCGCCTGTGAATTTCCGTGATCCGCGAACGGCCGCAAATCGAAAGCCAACCGAAAACCAATCAGGCTTTTTGCCAATTGAAGCGCGATCGCGGAGCATTCGTTCTCGCTCCAAACGCCTGTCGGCTCGGGCTCGGACCACCCTTCTCTCATCACCTTCGAGACGCTGAGGCGATCGGAAAAATAAATGACGTCGCCCAATTCAATCGGCGCGAAGAACCTCTGATAATCCCGGATCGCGGCGCCGGCGGCGTGTATCCGCCCTCGACCGAACGCAGACAACAGCAATGCGGTCGGTCGCCAGAAGAGGCGCGGAACGGAATGCAACCAGGCAAAATCATCGGCTGACGTGAGTGGACGAAAATGGCGCGAGGCGACAATGCGCTCATGAAAGCGCGAGACTTCGCGTTCGAGCAGGTCGCGGATTTGCCTGTCCAACACGAGAGGGGCCGCGTTCCAATGAATCGGCAGCGATTCGAACAGCTCAGCGAACTCGTCGAGCCTATCACGCCGCGCGCTGTGGTGTTCGAGGCTGAAAAACTCGGGCAGATATTCGTCGGCGAGACCAAGAGTTGATCGCGCTTCGATCGCCTCGTACTTTTGCATCTTGCTCCATCGCTCCGCGGGGGGGCGCAGAAGACAGTTGCAATGAATCAAAAAGGCCTCTTGCGGAGCGAAGGAGGCGTACTCGGGCTTCTGTAAGCCCGCGGTGTGGACTTTGTTAAGATAGGCGACCCTCTTGGCGTGAAAGAGCCTAAGCTGCGGCTGAAGGAAAGCGGTTGCTTGCGGGTGCCCGAAGTTGCCGGGACTGCGGCTGTAATATATCGCGGCGTCGCGAACGAACAGCGTGCGTCTCGAAATGTACCAGATCTGGTTCAGCGACCTGACGCCAACTGACGAGATCCATCGCAATAGCGCGCGCGACGGAAACTCGTCGTCGTCCACGCGAAGAAGCCAATCGACCCCGGCGTGCCGCGCGCCGAACTCCAGCATCCCTGCTTCGGCGAAGTCCGCGGACGGCGCGAATGGAATCAAGTCCGCTTGTTTGCGCCGCAGGATGTCGAGCGTCGAATCCGCGCTTCGAGCGTCCAAGACATAAAAAGGTTCGATTCCGGCTTTTCTGTATGCGTCGAGGAATATCCCGATCCATCGAGCGCTATCCCGTGTAGGGATTAGGACTTTAAATCTTGGCATGTCCCGCCCGGTCGAGCTCCGTTGCATCCTCGTCGCGCGAGCGAAAATAGTCGAAAATTGCTTTTTCCGACGCCGTCGCGCGTAACGTCGGTGTCGGGATCGAAGTCGTTGTCAACGAGAAGCTTCCAGCGCGTTGTGTAGCCCCGATCACTTTGCCGCCCGCGCCAAAAATGAGCGATTGCCGAGCGGACGTAGCCGATTTGGCCATCGAAATGCATCTGCCGTCGCGCCTGCCATTCCAAGGTATTTGTTTGCGAAAGCCGAACCCGGCCTTCGGGTCGAGTCCGGCGTGATCGCGCCAATGAGGCCGCGGGCGAAGAAATAGTCATCGGAGCCGACGATGCGCCAGTCCGTGACTTGCGGCTCACGAATCGTATACGAGGGCCCGGAACCGGTCTACGTGGGAAGGCCCGGAAGTCCGCGTTGGACGCCGGCCCAGTCATCGACTCAGAATGTGCGCTCCTGGCGCCAAGCGGACCTCGTCCTGTGAGGCAGGGAGGTCCGCTTCGGATTGAAATCAGTCAAGCTGATTTGGGCTTTGCCGCTGACCCTGAATTGCGATTCGAGGTGGTCGCGGGCCGCGGCTTATGCAAGGAGAGCGGCGCCCGGAGCGGTCGGCTTGGACGGGGTCCGCGATGCAGGTGGAAGAGACGGCCATTCCGGCGGTCAAGATCGTGACGCCGAAAAAACACGGCGACGCGCGCGGGTTCTTCTCCGAAGTGTATAGCCGCGCCGATTGGGACAAGGCGGCCCTTCACCTAACGTTCGTGCAGGACAATCATTCCTATTCCGCAGCGAAAGGCGTTTTGCGCGGCCTGCACTTCCAGACGCCGCCGTTCGCGCAGGACAAGCTGGTGCGCGTCGCGCGCGGCGCCATCCTCGACGTCGCGGTCGACATTCGCCGCTCGTCGCCGACCTTCGGCCGGCATGTCGCGGTTGAGCTCTCGGCCGAAAACTGGCGCCAGCTCTTGATCCCGATCGGATTTGCCCACGCTTTCATCACTCTGGAGCCGGACGTCGAGGTTCTCTACAAGACGACTGCGCCCTACTCGGCCGCCCATGACCGGGGCGTCGCCTGGGATGATCCAGCGATCGGGATCGCCTGGCCGTCGCCGGCCGGAGGTCCGGTCCTGTCGGACAAGGATCGCAAATGGCCGCGGCTCAAGGACGCGCCGGACCTGTTCGAATGAGGGTAGCGGTCACCGGATCCAAGGGCCAGGTGGCGACGTCGCTGATCGAGCGCGCGGGGCCGAAGCTCGAGGTGATCGCGCTCGGCCGGCCGGGGTTCGACTTGACCGACCGCGCCGCCGTCCTCGCCGGGCTCGAGGCGGCGCGCCCGGACGTCATCGTCAACGCCGCCGCCTATACCGCCGTCGACAAGGCGGAGGCGGAGGAGGCTCTCGCCCTTCGGGTCAACGGCGACGGGGCGGGCCATGTCGCCGAGGCCGCTGAGCGTCTCGGCGTTCCCCTCCTCCATCTCTCGACCGACTACGTGTTCGACGGCTCACTCGACCGGCCCTACCGCGAGGACGACCCGACCGGCCCGACCGGGGCCTATGGCCGCTCCAAGCTCGCCGGCGAGAAAGAGGTCGCCGCGCGCTGCGAGAACAGCGTCATTCTGCGCACCGCCTGGGTCTATAGCCCGTTCGGGGCGAATTTCCTCCGCACCATGCTGAGGCTCAACGAGACCCGCGACGAGGTCGGCGTGGTCGCCGACCAGCGCGGCAACCCCACCTCGGCGCTCGATATCGCCGACGCCCTGATCGCCATCGCGGCAAGGGTGAAGGACGATTCGTCGCCGCGGCTCCGCGGCATTTTCCACATGACCGGGTCGGGCGAGGGAACCTGGGCGGATTTCGCTCAAGCCGTGTTCGGCGAGGCCGCGGCGCGCGGGCGCCGCTCGACCCGGGTCAAGCGCATTGCGACCGCCGACTACCCGACGCCCGCCCGGCGGCCGGCCAATTCCCGCCTCGACAACGAAAAGCTTGCTCGCGTATACGGCTTCCGGCTGCCGGACTGGCGCCAGTCGGTCGCGGCGAGTTGCGGCCGCCTTCTCGCCTGATCGCCGAGCAACAGGCGCAAGGCTCGACCTTCAACCTGGAGACCTCATGCAGCGCAAAGTGCTTGTGACAGGCGGCGCAGGGTTTATCGGTTCGGCTTTGTGCCGGCGCCTGGTCGGCGATGGCGTCTCGGTGCTCAACATCGACGCGCTGACCTATGCCGGAAACCTGCAATCCCTGGCGGCGATCGGCAATGCGCCCAACTACCGCTTCGCCAAGATCGACATTTGCGACCGGCGCGCCCTCACCGAGGCGTTCGAGACCTTCGCTCCCGACCAGGTGATTCATCTCGCCGCCGAAAGCCATGTCGATCGCTCGATCACGGCCGGGGATGCTTTCATCCAGACCAATATCGTCGGCACGTTTTCCCTGCTGGAGACCGCGCGAGCCTATTGGCGCGGGCTGCCGGAGCCGCGGCGGGACGGCTTCCGCTTCCTTCATGTTTCGACCGACGAGGTTTACGGCTCGCTCGGCGAGGACGGCGCATTCGTGGAAGAGACGGCCTACGATCCGAGTTCGCCCTATTCAGCGTCGAAGGCCGCCGCCGATCATCTCGTGTCGGCCTGGGCGCGCACTTACGGCTTCCCGGCGCTGATCTCGAATTGCTCGAACAATTACGGCCCCTATCACTTCCCCGAGAAGCTCATTCCGCTGATCATCCTCAACGCCATCCATGGCAAGCCGCTGCCGGTCTATGGCGCAGGCGCCAATGTGCGCGACTGGCTCTATGTCGAGGACCACGCGCGGGCGCTCGACCTGATCGTGGCTCGCGGCCGGATCGGCGAGAAGTACAACGTCGGCGGCCGCAACGAGCGCCGCAACATCGACGTCGTCATGCGGATCTGCGCCATCCTCGACCGCCTTCGCCCGCTTGCCCGCTCGCACGAATCCCTCATCGCCTTCGTCGCCGACCGGCCCGGGCACGACCGGCGCTACGCCATCGACGCGACCAAGCTCGAGCGCGAACTCGGCTGGCGGGCGCTCGAGACGTTCGAGAGCGGGATCGAGAAGACGGTGCGCTGGTATCTCGACAACGAATGGTGGTGGCGCCCGCTGCGCGACAAGGTCTACGCCGGCGAGCGCCTCGGCGTCATCGCCGAGGCCGGGACCTAGTGGGTCACTTCATGCCACTGCAACCGGCCGACATGTCGTACCCGCGGATGCGGGTATCCAGACTCGCAGCTGCGGCGGTGACGCTGGATTCCCGCATTTCGCGGGAATGACAGGGTGCGTTTGATGGCGCGGCAACCGGAACGGATTCGGCGATGAAAGGCATCATTCTGGCCGGCGGCGCGGGCACGCGGCTCCATCCGATCACGCTTGCGGTCTCGAAACAGCTTGTCCCCGTCTACGACAAGCCGATGATCTATTACCCGCTCTCGGTCGTCATGCTGGCCGGGATCCGGGACGTTCTCATCATCTCGACGCCGCACGACCTGCCGATGTTCCGCCGCCTCCTCGGCGACGGCGCGGAATGGGGCATCCGAATCGAATACGCCCCGCAGCCCGAGCCTAACGGGCTGGCGCAGGCTTTTGTCATCGGCGAGGAGTTCGTCGCCGGCGGTCCGGCGATGCTGGTGCTCGGCGACAACATTTTTTACGGCGCGGGCTTGAGCGAGCAGCTTCGGCGCGCGGCGGCGCGCGAGCGCGGCGCAACCGTATTCGCCTATCATGTGCCCGATCCGGAACGCTATGGCGTGGTCGAATTCGATTCGGCCTTCCGGGCGCTCTCGATCGAGGAAAAGCCGGCCGCCCCGAAGTCGCACTGGGCGGTGACAGGACTCTACTTTTACGATTCGAAGGTGGTCGAGATCGCCAAGGCGCTCAAGCCTTCGGCGCGCGGCGAATACGAGATCACCGACGTCAACCGCATCTATCTCGAGGCCGGGGCGTTGAGCGTCGAGCGCATGGGACGCGGCTTCGCCTGGCTCGACACCGGAACGCCGGACTCGCTCATCGACGCCGCGAGCTTCGTCAGGACCATCGAGCAGCGCCAGGGCGCCAAGATCAGCTGCCCCGAGGAAATCGCCCTCGACCTCGGCCTCATCGACGTCGCCCAGTTCAAGCGAATCATCGCCCGCTTCGGCAAGAGCTCCTACGGGCAATACCTCATGGCGGTGCTCGAGGAGCGCAGCCACGCCTCGCCGCGGCGCTGATTGCACGTTTGCCGCCATAATCGTCCCGTAGAACCGTCTTCGATCGCAATGGCGAGGCGCCTGCATGTTGCGGCCCGCTCGCGAATTGCGGCTGCCGGACTGGCGAAGTAACGTGTTGTACCGCGCCTTTTCAACCGAGAGGATTGGGCCGATGACTGAGAAGCCGCGACGCGGCGAACCGCAAGCCGGCCTGCCGAACGGAGGCCCCGGCGTCAATCTGGATCGCGCGCTCAAATCGATCGTCACGGTGCAATCGTCGATTCCCGAGGACGCTTTCACCGCCCAGACGCTGGGCGAGCAGCGGTCGGGCAGCGGCGTCGTGATCCGCGAGAGCGGCCTCGTGCTGACGATCGGCTATCTGATCATGGAGGCCGAGAGCGTCTGGCTCGCCGACGCCGAGGGGCGCGTCACCCCCGGTCACGCGCTCGCGGTCGATGGCGAGACCGGCTTCGGCCTGGTGCAGGCGCTGGGCCCGCTCGATTGTCCGGCGCTCGAGTTCGGAAGATCGAGCGAGACGAAGCTCGGCGATCAGGTGACGGTGGCGGCCGGCGCGGGAACCAAGCCGGTCCGGGCGATGGTGGTCGGCAAGCAGGAGTTCGCCGGCTATTGGGAATATTTCCTCGACGAGGCGATCTTCACCTCCCCCGCCCATCCGTTCTGGGGCGGCGCCGGCGCGATCGACCGCAATGGCCGGCTGATCGGGATCGGCTCGCTCCATGTCGAACAGTTGAGCGCCCGCACCGGCCCCCGCGACATCAACATGATCGTGCCGATCGATCTTCTGCCACCGGTCCTCGACGATCTTCTGGCCTATGGCCGCGTCAACAAGCCGGCGCGGCCGTGGCTCGGCATCTTCTCGGCCGAAAATGGCGATGAGATCATCGTCGCCAGCGTGGCCGAGAACGGGCCGGCCGCCGCCGCCGGCATCCGCCGCGGCGACGTTCTCGCCAGCGTCGGCGGATCGGAGATCGAGGGCCTCGGCGATTTCTACCACAAGGTCTGGACCCGCGGTCCGGCGGGGGTCGAAATCCCGATCGAGATCGTGCGCGACGGCCGGGCGATCGGCTTGCGGATCCGTTCGGCCGATCGCTCGAGCTTCATGAAGCGTCCGCGCCTGCAGTGAGGGCTGAGCGACTCACTCCTCGGGCTGGCGGGCGTCGGCGATCTCGTTGACGAGCTTGCGCATCATCGCCTCGCCGAAACTCTTGAAATCATCAATCTGCAGCACGAACGCGCCAGAACCGCCGGTCACATTGTCGCGGTAATATTGGGCGATGCCGCCCGGCGGATTGGTGTGCAGGGCCAGATAGCCGCCCATCGCCGCCGCCTTCTTGTTGAAGATCGCGAGCCCGTTGATGACCGCTCCGGCCCCGACCGCGGCGTCGCGCGCCTCGGTGACCTGGCGGCCCTGGTTGTTGGTGCCGTCGCCCGAGACGTCGATCACCCTGCGGTCGGTCGAAAACGCGCTCTCGGCGAACATCGCGAACGAGAAATCGATCGCCGTGCCGATGGCCGTCCGGCCGACGAACGACCTCGGCGCCGCGGTCAGCGCAGCGGTGAACGCTTGTGCGTCGGTCTGGTTACGGATCACCGCCCAGTCGACCACGACCTTGTCCTCGCCGTCGCCGGCCCATTCGACATAGGCGAGCGCGATCGCGCCGTGCGGCCCGGTCGAGACCGCATCGAGAAGTTGCTGGCTCTGGATTGCGTCGGCGTAGCCGCGCCGCTGGAGCGCGAACTCGTCGTCGTCGATGCTGCGGGAGACATCCGCCGCCAGCACGATCGCGGCGTCGACGGCGACCGGCGCCCCGGCGGCGACCGCCCGGCGCGCTTGCGGCGCAAAGATAGCGACAACAACCGCAGCGCCGAGCGCCAGGCCGATCCGCAATC
>JBAUXQ010000006.1:0-2621 GCA_049584355.1 Roseiarcus sp.
GCCGCCGCGACCGCGCAGCCGGCCGCTGGCCCGGCGTCGTTCGCCGACGTCGTCGACCGCGTCAAGCCGGCGGTCGTCTCGGTCAAGGTCAAGCTGGCCGACGCCGATCCGGTCGATGAGGAAGACAGCATTCCGGGATTGCCGGATTTTCCGAAAAACAGCCCCTTCTATCATTTCTTCCGCCGCTTCGGTCAGCCTGATGACAACAACAACAACGAGGGCGACCACGCGCCCCGCCATCATTTTGGCCAGGCGCAGGGGTCCGGATTCTTCATCTCGTCCGACGGCTACATCGTCACCAATGACCATGTCGTCGACCACGCCACCGAAGTGACCATCACGACCGCCGACGGCAAGTCGATGCCCGCCAAGGTGATCGGCATCGACAGCAAGACCGACCTTGCGCTGCTGAAGGCCCAGGGCGACAGCTTCCCTTACGTCAACTTTGCCGCGCAGGCGCCGCGGGTCGGCGACTGGGTGATCGCGGTCGGCAACCCCTTCGGCCTCGGCGGCACGGTGACCGCCGGCATCGTCTCGGCGCGCGGGCGCGACATTGGCTCCGGGCCCTATGACGACTTCCTGCAGATCGACGCGCCGGTCAATCACGGCAATTCCGGCGGCCCGACCTTCAACGCCGAAGGCGAGGTGGTCGGCGTCAACACCGCGATCTTCTCGCCGTCGGGCGGCAGCGTCGGCATCGGCTTCGCCATCGCCAGCGACGTCGTCAAGAATGTCGTGGAGCAGCTCAAGTCGAACGGCTCGGTGACGCGCGGCTGGATCGGGGTCCAGATTCAGAATGTGACCCAGGATCTGGCCGACGATCTCGGCCTCAAGGATGCGTCCGGCGCGCTGGTCGCCGAGGCGCAGAAGGATTCGCCGGCCGCCGCCGCTGGCGTCAAGAGCGGTGACGTCATCACCGCGGTCGACGGCGAGGCGGTCGCCGATCCGCACGATCTCGCCCGCCGGATCGCCGCGCTCGGTCCGAAGAAGACGGCCAAGCTCTCCGTCGTCCGCAACGGCTCGCCGATGACCATCGACGTGACGCTGGGAACCATGCCGGCGGACAAGACCGCGAGCGCGGACAGCCACAATTCCGGCGACAACGGCGACTCGGCGTCGGCGCTCGCCAAGCTCGGGCTGACGCTGCACGCGGCGCATGGCCAGGACGGCGTCGTCGTCACCGACGTCGATCCGGACGGCGCCGCGGCGGACAAGGGTCTCAAGCAGGGCGACGTGATCCTCGAGGTCGCCGGCAAGTCGGTCAGCCGGCCGTCGGAGGTCGCCGATGCGATCGACACCGCCAAGACTGACGGCAAGAAGTCGGTTCTGCTGCGCGTTAAGTCGGGCGATGGCGAGCGCTATCTCACGTTGCCCACGCGCGCATCCTGATACTCAGCGTCCCGCGGCGACGCGGGACGCTGACATGAAATGGACGGAAGGGTTCATGGGCTTGTCCCCGGCCCGCGCATAGCGCGCCCTTCCGTCCAAGTCGGCGGTCGCACATATCCCCGCCCGCGCGACCCCGACAAGGTGGCGGCAGGTCCTTATCAAGCCCCCCGAGGACCTGCCGCCATTCCTTTTTTGGCCCAAGCGCCCGGATTCGCTATATGTCCGACATGCGCATCCTCATCATTGAAGACGACCGCGATACGGCGGCGTATCTCGCCAAAGCCTTCCGCGAGGCCGGGCATGTCGCCGATCAGGCCAACGACGGCCTCACCGGATACGACCTGGCGCTCGAAGGCGCCTATGACGTGGCCATCGTCGACCGCATGTTGCCGAAAATGGACGGTCTGACGCTGGTCGGTTCGCTGCGCAGCCAGAACAACGAGACGCCGGTCCTCATTCTCTCCGCGCTCGGGCAGGTCGACGACCGGGTCAAGGGCCTGCGCGCCGGCGGCGACGACTATCTGTCAAAGCCCTACGCCTTCTCCGAGCTCCTTGCCCGGGTCGAGGCGCTGGCGCGCCGCCGCCCCAAGGGCGCGCCGGAAGAGACAATGCTGAGAGTCGCCGATTTGACGCTCGACCGGTTGTCGCACAAGGTCACGCGCCGCGCAGAAGAGATCGTCCTGCAGCCGCGCGAATTCCGGCTGCTCGAATATCTGATGCAGAACGCCGGCAAGGTGGTCACCCGCACCATGTTGCTCGAACACGTTTGGGACTATCATTTCGATCCGCAGACCAATGTGATCGATGTCCACGTGTCGCGCCTGAGGGCCAAGATCGATCGCGATTTCGACGCGCCGCTGCTCAGCACCGTCCGCGGCGCCGGTTATATGATTCGTGACGGCGCTCGGTAAGCTCTTTCGCGCCACCGCCTTTCGCCTCGCGCTGGCGATCCTGCTCTTGAGCGCCGTGGGCTCCGGCATCGTGCTGACGGTCATCGCCTGGGAAGTCATCTCCGTCGTCGACCGCGAGATCTCACAGACCATCGACGCCGAGGCAAAAGGCCTCATGGACGCCTTCAATACCGGAGGACTGGACACCCTCCGCGCCCTCATCGAGGCGCGCAAGCGCGAACCGAACGCGTCGCTCTATCTGCTGACAAACCCCATCGGCGAGCCGCTCGCCGGCAACGTCCAGCAGATTCCTGCCGAGGTCCTCTCGCACCCTGGTTTCCT
>JBAUXQ010000007.1:0-2793 GCA_049584355.1 Roseiarcus sp.
GCCATGGACAAGGCGCGCGGGCCTTGCGCCTCACGCCGGGTCGAGCAGCGCGAACACGCTGACGAGGGCGACAGCGACGGCGCCGAGCGCGACCTCCGCCGTGCTGGTCGCGCGCAGAACCGCGAGCGCCCGAGCGCCCCGGTTGATTCGTGGCGCGAGAACATAGCGATTGAAGACGGCAGCTAAGATCATGATCGCGACGACGATGATTTTCACATCCAGAAGCGCGCGGTAGGGCGTATCCGGCGGGATCGGCGGACGGCCGGTGGTCAGCGCAATGTTGACGGCGCCGGTGAGAACGATCGCCGCGACGATGAAATGACCCCAGAAGGAAAAGCGGGTCATCGCCATGATCGCCTCCCGCCGCAGATCGCCGCGTTCGTAGGCGCGAAGGCACATCACGAACGGAACGAGGGCGCCGATCCACGCCCCGGTCGTCATGAGATGGACGGCGTGGTTGGCGCGATGCAGGACCCCTTCGGCGCCGGTCTGCATCGCCGCATGGCCGACGAGGCCGAGGCTCGCCAAAAGCGCCCCCGAGGCGAGGGCCGTGGGCGCCCATTCGCCGCGCGGGCCGAAGACGACGACAGCGACGAGCGCCGCCGCCAGGCCAAGATGCGCCGCCCACGCATGGCCGAAGGCGGTGTCGGTGAGGACCGAGCTGATCGCTCCGGGATCGAGGGCGGCGCTCCAGTCGTCGGCCATCGAGGCCGATTCGAGCGCGAGCCACACGATCGCGGTGAGGAGCGCGACGACGCTCGCGACGAGCGCCAAGCGCCGGATCGCCGGCGACAAGGCGGCCATGAGCCGCTTGGGCGCGTAAAGCCAGAGATAGGCGCTCGAGCCGAATGTCAGCATCGCCGCCAGGAAATGGCCGAAGCGGCAGAGGGCGAGAGCCGTCACGCGCAAAGCGCAATCAGGAGGTCCGCCTTCGGCCAGTCACATCTTCATACCCTTCATCGCGCCGCCCATCGCGCCACCGGTTCCTGCGGCGCCGACCCCGACCACCTTGAACTCGACGGGGACGGCGCCGGCATGCTCGAAATTGAGCGTGGCCTTGACTGTGTCGCCCTTGGTCAGGGGATGGGCGAGGTGGGTGAGCATGATGTGGTAGCCGCCGGGCGCGAGCCCGACCGAGCCGTGCGCGGGGATGTCGAGCCCGCCAGCGACCTCGCGCATCTCCATGACGCCGTTTTCCGACTTCGTCTCATGGATTTCGACGGTGGCGAAGTCCGCCGAGCCTCCAGTGAGGCGGTCGGGCGCCGCGCCCTTGTTGAGGATGGTCGCGTATGCCCCGGCGACCTCGGCGCCCTTCGGAGTCGCGCGCGCCCACGGCTTTTCAACCACGATGTCGCCTGCCTTGAACTCCTGCGCCAGCGCGGGTGCGGCGCCGAGGGCGAAAGCGAGCGCCAGGGGGAAAAAAGAAGTGTGCCTCATTGTCAGTCCTTTCCGGTCATGGCTTCACGGTGAATTCGAAGGTTCCCTGGGTGTGGTGCGTGTCGACCGAGACTGCCTGCCAGCGCACCGTGTAAACGCCGGCGGAAAGCGGTTTGGAGATCGGCACGATCAGCACCGCCTGGTTGCCGGGCGCCGTTGTCGCCGATCCCAGCGGCACGGCGCCGCCGCCAGGGCCGGTCACCGCGACCTTGGTGAATTTCGGCTCGACGCCCTCGCTGAACTCGAGCCGGATTTCGGAGGCTGAGGCGACCGTGCCGCCGACCGGCGGCGTCGACTTTTCGAGCTGGGCGTGAGCGAAGGCCTGTGTCGCGGCAAGCGCGGACGCAAGAGATACGGCAATTCTCAGAGAACGAGTGCGCATGAGATCAGGCTCCTTCAGGTCAGATGCCCGGCGCTATGCCAAGCCCATGGGGGAAGATCGGCCGGCCGAGCGTGTCGGGGAAGATGTCGTCGAGGTAGAAATCAATTTGGCCGATCACGCCGACGCCGTGACCGGTCGCGCCCGTCATTGGAATCATGGCTTCGAGGGCGAGCTGCCATTTGTCGGTTATATAAACGGCGCCGGGCTGGAAATATCCGGTCGTCGTCGTCCCGGTGATGGCGCCGTTATAGATCGGCGTCTGAAAAGCGAACTCGGCGACTGGGATCAGGTGCTTGAGGAAGTCGTTGTCGATCGCAGCCACGTGCGAGCTGAAGTACGGCAGGCTGTATTGGAGGGTGAACCCCCAGTTGAACGTGGACACATTCGGATTGCCGTTCGTAAAGTCCTGTCCCGGCGTGGTCGTGCTGAATTCGCCAGTTATGGCGAACGGGCGCAAGTATTTGACAGCGGGCGGCAGCGATCCGAAGCCGAGACCAAAATCCACCAGTGGAGAGTAAGTATTTTGCCCACCGGAGCCCGCGAGCATTCCGGTGCCGGTTCCGGCCCAGCCGATGTCGAAGCCGACCTTGAACATGAACTCCGCGTCTGGAATGCACAACGTCTGCCACTGCAGCTCGGTGTCGAGCCCGTTCCAGCCGTAGCCGCCCGGGTGGGTCCAGGTGGGCCCGTCGCCAATCACCACGCTGAGGCCTGGGGTGATCGTCTTGGTCCAACTGAAATTCGCGTCGAGCTCGTTCGCGCCGTCGGAGTTGAAGGGAACATAGCTGACGGTGGGCAAGGCCAGTTCGTCAGTGACGCCGGGATCGTCGATGGCGAGCGTGGCCGGGAAGATGCGGTCGCCGCACACGGCGTGAGGGTAGGCGGGCGAGAGCCACAGCGCTGTGGCGGCGGCGCAGAGCACGCCCGCAGCCGAGCGGATTTTAGGGGTCTGCATAGAAGAAGGTCCTCGAGTC
>JBAUXQ010000008.1:0-3539 GCA_049584355.1 Roseiarcus sp.
GCTTTTCGCCACGAATCCCATGGCTGCCTCCAGCAATCCGGATCATTGCTTGGCGGAGCATAGGTCAAGAACGCTAACGCCGTTGTCGAAAGATGCCCTCGCGCTGGAGGTTCCTTATTCATATGTCGTTAGCAATCAGGAGGGCCGCCGTAACGGAATGTAAACCATAGCGGAACGACCGCCCGTTCTGGGATGAAGCCAGCGCGCCAATCGGTTCAAGACTTAGGATTGATTTAATTTGCTGCTGCAATCTTAAGGAAAGGGCTTGGGAGGCCACGTTCACGTCCCGGCCTCGCCATTCCCGCCGACGGGTAAAATATCCGCCGAGCCAATCGATATTGACCATGTTGGCGCCGCGATTTGTAGGATCCGACAGAATCGCAGTCTGAGGAGAAAAAATTGACTTTGGCTCTTTCGCGCATCCGGGCAGGCTCGGTTCCACTCCGAGGACCTGTCCAGCCTGGCAAGACGCTACGGCAAAGATTGGCCGGACCGCTTAAGGCTGAGCATCTGCGTCTTTATCTCGGAGCGGCTCTGGCGATCGGTCTGGTCGGCATCGGCGTCAACGCCCTTCTTTTTCAGCACGAGCGCCGTCCTGCCCCGCTTTTCGGATCGCTGCTGGCGCCCTTGTCGTCCGCGAGTCGGCCGCCGGCCGCGCCGCCCGTTCCAAAGCCCGCAAGCGCCGAGCGTGATGCTTCGGCCGCGCAATCCCCCGCCGCTCTTCCGCCCGCGCGGCCGGCGGACCCGGCCGATGGCTCCTCTTCAGCCTCGTCCGACCCGATCACGGATCTTTTGCGCGGGGAGGCTCGCGTCGATGGGGCGCATCTGATTCTGGCCGCGCAGACCGCGCTGGCCAAACTTGGCTACCCGGTCAAGCCGGACGGGAATGACGGTCTCGCGACCCAGCAGGCGCTGCGAGATTTCGAACGGGTCCATAGTTTGCCGCTTTCGACCGAGATCACCCCGCGACTTGTCAAACAACTGAGCGTGGCCGCGCGCGCTGGGGGACGCTGAGCCGGTTGCGCCTGCGCTCCGACATTTGGGTCTCCGCCTATTTGCGTCGATGTGGAGTGGAAGGGGCAAGCGCGGTCCTTCGCCGCCGCGGCGCCGCAGAGGCTGGCGCGATTTTCGTGAAGGTCGATCACCTGAATGGCCGCGCCACCCTCTACGGGCCGGCGCCGCAGTCCGTGGCCGTCGAGCTTAAGCCGGGCGTCGAGCGGATTTTCACGCGAGCGCACAACGGGGACAGCATCGATTCCGGCGAGGCGGAGCAACGGCTCAACCGGGAAATCGCCTTCGATCCCGACCTCTGGATCGTCGAGGTTGAGAACGGGCCGCCCGGCGCCTGGCTCGATCTCGCGCCCTGACCGGCGCAAGACATCTGCGTCCGCTCGCGTTGAAGAGCACGCCCGAAGGCTCGTCGCCATCACTTCTGAATATAAGGTGGCGCGATCAGCATATTGGACGCGCGATTGGGTCGACCTCCAGCCGCCAATTTGTTTTTAAATTGGCTCCGACAATGTTTTCTAAGCTCTTATAGGCAACTTAACCAACCGCTTAACTTCGAACGCTTGCCTCACTTGGCGAGATTCGAATTAACTAGGTTGAAAGCCGGGGAGGGATACTTTCAGCCTGTGTCGGGCGGCATGGAGAACCGAGTTTGCCGCTGGATAGGTTTTCGCAGCAGGAGCAGATAATGTTCAAGTCCATGAAGAACTTTGCCGTCAACGAGTCGGGGGCCACCGCGATCGAGTATGCGCTGATCGCCTCTCTCATCGCGGTTTTCATCATCACCGCGGTGTCAACGGTCGGCACCAAGGTCAGCACGGTGTTCACCGAAATCGGCAACACGCTCAAGTAAAGGCGCTTTCCGCCGACGATCGTGTTCCTTCGCGCCGGCGCGCACGCCTCGCCGGCGCGAACCACGGCCCCCGGGGCTGACTGGATCGGCGGGGCGGACGCGGGCGCGACCCGACCATCGCCGATGAAAGTGCAATTTCCCTTCGCGCCAGCGAGACCGACCAGCGCCCAATGACTTCGATGCTTCTTCATCTTGCCGCGCTCGTCTTTTTTCCCGCGCTCATGGCGCTGTCGGCGTCGATGGACCTGTTGACCTTCACTATCCCCAATCGAATTTGCGTCTGTCTCGCGCTTGGTTATCTGATCCTGGCGGCGCCGCTCGGCGTTCCGGCGGCGGATATCCTTCTCAACCTGTCTTGCGCCCTGGCGATCCTCGCGCTGGCGTTCGTGATGTTCAATCTTGGCTGGGTCGGCGGCGGGGACGCCAAACTGGCGGCGGCGACCGCCGCATGGCTCGGCTGGAGCTCGATCCTCGACTACGGCGTCAGCGCCGCAATCTTCGGCGGCATCCTTACGCTGATCATCCTGGGCGCGCGGATGGCGCCGTTGCCCGCCGCGCTCGGGCGTTTCGCCTGGGTCGCGCGCTTGCACGACTGCAAGTCCGGCGTGCCCTATGGGATCGCGTTGGCGGCGGCCGGATTGATGCAATATCCGGGCTCGGCCATCTGGGCGGCGGCAGTCTAGGCGAAAGGCTCGCCGGTCGATTCCTTCGCTCTCTTCACGCCCGGTCGACATATTCGCTCTTGAAAGCCACGAGTGACGTTTAGACAGCTCGGCGGATAGTCTTTAACCTAAAGACGGACGTCTTTTCGCAACTTTCCCAGTGAACAGTGAGCTCACGAAAGTCTCAATGCCTTCTCAATGGAATATCATAGCAGCAACGTGATTGATTCCATCAAATCCCATGTCGCCTGGAAAGCGTTTTCATACGTTAATAGTCAATTCGATACTTTCAATTAACCGTACTTTGACGATTGCGATGTCTAAATCCCGCCGGGTGCGGGTCGGCGTTTGAAAGGCCGTCGTTTCATGAACCGGAAGCTGATCATCGTCGGGACCATCGCAATTCTGGCGTTCGGGGCGACCTACATCTTCCTCGGGAGCGCCCCGAATTCGGCGCCGAGCCCCTCCGCCGCGGCTCCGCCGAAAATCGACGTCGAGCAGGTCCTCGTGGCCGCTCAGGATCTGCCGATGGGAACGGTCGTCAACGACACGGCGACGTCCTGGCAGGCGTGGCCGAAAGCCGCCGTCTCGGAATTCATGATCACCAAGTCGGCCAAGCCGGATGCGCTCCAGGATGTGATCGGGGCCATGACCCGGGTCGCGTTCATCCGCGGCGAGCCGATTCGGCATGACAAGCTCGTCAAGGCCGGAGCCGGCGGGTTCATGTCGGCAATCCTGCCAACCGGAAAACGCGCCGTGGCGATCAAGATCGACAATGGCGGCGATTCTTCGGCCGGCGGATTCATCCTCCCCAACGATCGGGTCGACGTCGTCCGTCTCGCGCGCGACGAGGACGCCACGAAGGCGCGCGGGGTCGAGGTCATGACGGCGCAGACCATTCTCGCCAATGTCCGGGTCCTGGCGATCGGCCAGAACGTGGAGGAGCAGAATGGCAAAAAGGTCATCACCGGGACCAACGCGACGCTCGAACTCGATCCGGATCAGGTCAACCTGAT
>JBAUXQ010000009.1:0-3190 GCA_049584355.1 Roseiarcus sp.
CGGAGGCGCGCTCGTCACCGCCCATCGAGAAACGCCAGAACCTCGCGCGCGAACGCCCCGGGATTGTCGATGTTGGACGAATGGGACGCCTTGGGAATGACCGCGCGCCGCACATCCCTGATCGCGGTCTCCAGTCCATCGAGGATGCGGTGGAACGAGGCCGGCGATCGTTCGCCGGCCAGCAGCAGCGTCGGCGCGCGGATCGCCTCGGCGTCGGCGCGCGCGAACGGGGCGCGTTGCTCCTTGATCTGGCCGAGCATGGTGCGGGCGTTGTCGCGAAGCATTTGCTTTCGTGATTCCGGCGTCCGGTCCCAGGTTCCCGGGCCGCCGATTACGTCGATCGTCGGCTGAAGACCCTCGTCGATCTCGCCCCTCCGGATGCTCTCGGCCGCCTTGGCGTAGAGCGGACCGAGCGCGATCAGCGGCTCGCCCGGCGGCAGGGCCGCCTCGAGGTCCGCAGCCAGCACGCCGCCAGGCTCGACAAGGGTCAGCGTGCGAACGGAAGCGGGAAAATTCTGCGCCACGCGGAACGCGATATGCCCGCCGCGCGAATGTCCGAGCAGATGGACCGGGCCGGCTTCGAGCGCCGAGATGAAGCTCGCCACATCCGCAACGTGCTGCTGCACGGTGAAATCGTCGCCCTCTCCGTCCCAATGTTCGGGCCAGCAATGCCTGAGGCTCAAGGCGATCGTCCGGTAGTGCCCGCCGAACGACGCCATCTGTCCCGTCCACTGACGGTAGTCGCAGAGCGTGCCATGGACGAGAAGCAAGGGCGCGCCGGTCCCGCGCTCGACGAACGCCATGACGGCGCCGTTCACCCGGAGAGTCGGCATCAGCGCTTCGCCTTAAGACAGAATGGGATCGCCCCGCCGCGGCCGAAGGCCTCACGGCGGTCCCGGCCATTTGGCATTCGGGCGATGAATTGTCGATGGCCTCCGCCCGGTGACGGCGCGCGGCCGGGCGCGCCGGGGCATCGGCGATGCTCTTGAAAAGGATCGATTCGGACCAAGAGTTTTTTCTTGGAGCGCTCGGCGGGGCTTTGAAGAATTTGGGCCCGGCTGGCTCTGATCAATTCGGTCCCTCGGCCGTTATTGAGTCAGGTGCCCCGACTTTGTCACCGCGGCGAACAGCGCCGCCAACGCCTGTCCGAGGTCCGAGCCGATCGCCGCGTCATAGAAGAGGCCTGGCGAGGCGCAGGCCTGCATGGCCGGGGCGATGTCCGTCTGGACCGGGGCGATCCAGCTCTCGTACCAGCTATTGGCCGGAACGGGGAGATAGTCGGTATAGAGGACGGCGATCTGGATGCCGCGGTTCTTGATTGTGGTGCACCAGTTGGTGCTGCTTGAATTGCCGCCGGGCGCGTTGCCGAGGTCGTTCATCGCCTGCTGCAGGCGGCTGCCGCCACTCTCCTCGTCCTCGACGCCGTCGGTGACGATGAACAGCACCTCCTGCGGCTTGTCGCCGCTTTGGTTGGTGCCGTTGCCTGGATTGGGGATGTAACTCGCCTGGCTGAGATCGCCGAGGGCGTTGTCGTAGTTGGTGCCGACGTCGCCCCCCGGAGACGTTGTGCTCGAAGAGCAGGCGGAGTTGGCGCAATCATTGTTGTTCGAATACATCTCCATGACGCCGAAATTAGCCGAATCGGTAGCCCAACCGTTGATATAGTTGGCCGTCAGCGGCATGAGCTGGGTGAGGCCGATCGACCACAGCGAATCCATCGAGTCGATCGAGAACCGATAGTTAGGCGGGGTCGAGAATTGGGTCGACTGCGCGGTCGTCGACGCGGTCTGAAGCAGGGTCGAAATGCCGCTGTTCAGTTCGTCGAGCCGAAGCGTGATGCTGTTGTTGCGGGCAAGCTGGTAATTGTCGATCTGCGCGCCGTGCTTGGAGGTGTTGCAGTAAATCCCGCTGCTCGCCGGCGAGGCCGTGTTCATGCTTGAGTTGAGGGTCGGCGCCGTGCCGTCGGCGCAAGGATTGCCGGCGGTGTCGCCGTTGTTGGTGCTGGCCTGGTGGCAGGCGAAGGCGCAGCCGCCGGTCGCTTCGTTGGTGGTGAGGGTCTGCATCTGGGTGATGCCGGCCTGGGTAGCCGGCAGCGACATCGAGGGCGAGTTGTCGAGCAGGACGTAAAAGTCAATGTTGGGCGGAATTTGCGCGCTCGCCTGCGAGGCGCCCCCAATGGGCAACGCGCTCACCCCCAGCACCTGGGCGAAGATCGTATTGACCGAGGTCGAGTAGTTCACTTCGACACCACCAGC
This sequence comes from Roseiarcus sp., assembly GCA_049584355.1. Classification (GTDB taxonomy): domain Bacteria; phylum Pseudomonadota; class Alphaproteobacteria; order Rhizobiales; family Beijerinckiaceae; genus Roseiarcus. Next base: position 2,256 of record JBAUXQ010000009.1, read on the forward strand.
GCCGTTGAGCCGACGGTGACCGTGACCGTCACCTCGGTCGCGCCGGGGGTCAGGCCTGAGATGCCGTCGGTCAGGCCGTTGAACATCGACACGGCGGCGGCCTGGGCGACTGTCGCGGTTTGTTGCAGCATCGCCGGGGTCAGCGCGGCGAGTGCGGCGGCGTCAGCCGCGGCGTTCAACTTTGTGTGAATCTGCGCCGCCCGGCCGTAGTCGATCGCCGCTCCGGCGCCAAACACCAGCACCGGAGCGACCAGCGCGTACATCATCGAGACATTGCCGTCGCGACTGCGCAACAGCCGAGTAAGACCGAATGTCGACACGGGAAGGCCCACAGTTGTCGAGGCTCGCTCCTCTTGACGAGACCGCGCGCGCGCCCCGGGTGAAAACTTCCGTCATCAAACTATGGGCGGGTTTATGTCCTTCTAACGGATCTCGTACAATTTGCCGGAATGCCAGGGATTTTGTTCGCGCGATCCGGTTTTTTCCGCCTTTCGGTACGTCAGGAGTCGGGTTCGACCGAGGGCGCACGATGGCGAACCCTCGACGCATGACCTTTGCTATTCCGCGCGGACCGCTTCCTCGCGCAAAACCCATGGATTTCATGGCTTCCCCCCAATGCGAAGACCATGGAGCGAGAGCAACGAATCGTCCGCGCGGGTTTGCCAAAGTCGCTGGGCGCGGGCAAACTTGGCCGGTGAGCGCATCCGGACGTTGCGGCCTTCTACTAATCGGGCGGTAACGTTGACGAGCGGTGGCTCGCGGGGGCGCTATGAAACTCGGCTTGCTTTGGCTGGCCCAGCAACCCGTTCAGACGATCTCTCCTCCTCCGCTCGCCCGGGTTGGCGGCAGGGACGCGCCTGCTCGGCGTCTTGCCGCGGAGCGGCGAATACGAGGCCATCCTGCCGACCGACGCGTTCTGTCAGGTGTCGCCGGAC
>JBAUXQ010000010.1:0-30781 GCA_049584355.1 Roseiarcus sp.
GCGCAAATATTCCGGCGCCAATGCGCCGACTCAAAGGCAAGCTCGGAAGAGCAAAAAAGTCATCCAACGCCGCTGTCAAGACCTTGCGGCAGGCCCACGGGCCGACTTAACATCCCTCCATGGTCGAGACGGTCATTTCCATTCGCGCAGCGCGGCTCGGCGACGAGGCTGAAATCGCCTCCGTGCACGACGCCGCCTGGCGTGAGGCCTATCGGGGCGTCATTCCGGGCCGCGAGCTCGAGCGGATGATCGCCCGCCGCGGGCCGGCGTGGTGGCGCCTGGCGATCGCGCGACGAACGCCCCTGTTGGTGCTCGAATTTTCCGACTCGGTTGTCGGCTACGTCAGCTATGGGCGCAACCGCGTGCCGGCGCTGGGCTACGGCGGCGAGATCTTCGAGCTTTACCTCGCGCCGGAATGCCAGGGCTGCGGCTTCGGCCGGCGCATGTTCGACGCGGCGCGCAAGGATCTCGCCGGCCACGGGCTGTCGAACCTGGTCGTGTGGGCGCTGGCCGACAATGAACGGGCGGTCAGCTTTTACCGCCGACTCGGCGGGCGCGTCCTGCGCCGGGCGCGCGAGACTTTCGGCGGCCAGCAGCGCGAGCGGGTCGCTTTCGGCTTTGGCTGAACGGCCGTACCGCCTATAAGGTCAGCTTGACGAGCCGCTGAATTCGCCCATGTCAGCGCCTGCGCGCGGCCGCGACGAGGGAGGGTCGACGTGAATCTGAACGCTGTCTCGATTGGCAAGAACCCGCCGCAAGATGTCAATGTCGTGATCGAGGTGCCGATCGGCGGCGAGCCGATCAAATATGAAATGGACAAGGAGAGCGGCGCGCTGCAGGTCGACCGGTTTCTCTACACATCGATGCGCTATCCCGGTAACTACGGCTTCATCCCGCATACTTTGTCCGGCGACGGCGATCCGTGCGACGTGATCGTCGCCAACACTCGCGCTATCATTCCGGGCGCGGTGATGAGTTGCAGAATCGTCGGCGTACTGATCATGGAGGACGAAGCTGGCGCTGACGAGAAGCTGCTCGCCGTGCCGTCAGCCAAGCTCACCCAGCGTTACGCCCACGTCCAGAACTATGCCGACCTGCCGTCGATCACGATCCAGCAGATCGAGCATTTCTTCGCCCACTATAAGGATCTTGAGCCCAACAAGTGGGTCAAGATCGTCCGTTGGGGCGACGCCGCCGAAGCGCGCGGGCTGGTGATCGAGGGCATTGAGCGGGCGAAGAAGGCGAAGACCGACGCGAAGGCGAAGAGCTGACCGCCACGCTCGGTTCGCGCGCTTTCGCGCCGGAGAGGATGCGGCGTGCGGGCGATAGACGAGTCGCGCTTTGGCTATTTGGCAGCACGCCGACGGGCGCGCGCGACGCAAGATCTTACGTCGCTCCCACCCCCTCCGCGAGGCGGTCCATGGCGTCGAAGAACAGGCGGCGGAAACGCTCTGCGTCGACGGCGACCGCGACTTCGGCGTTGGCCAGGCGGCCCCATTGCCCGCGCCAGTCGACGATCGTCGCGCCGGTCGTGAGACGGCCAGAGGTCTCGACGTCGACGGCGGCGCGGCGCGTTTCGACCAGGGTCGGATCGAGCGCGACCGCGACCGCCAGCGGGTCGTGCATGGTGAAGATCCGCTGGCCGTAGGATTTTTCCATCCGCTCGAAATAGAAACGCGAGGCGTCTTCGAGGAAGCGGGTCAGCGCGGACGCGTGCGGTTTGCCCGCAACGCGCGACGCGATCGCGGCGAGGTCGCCTTCGTCGATGACGGTCTTGCGGGTGACGTCGAGGCCGATCGCGATGACCGGCGCCGCGCCGACGCCGCCGAACGAGCGAAAGACGATCCGCGCCGCCTCCGGATCGTGCCAGATGTTGAATTCGGCCGCCGGCGTGACATTGCCCGGCTCGGCATAGGCGCCGCCCATGATGACGAACCGCTTGACGAGGCGCGGCAGCTCGGGTTCGCGCATCAGCGCGAGCGCGATATTGGTCAACGGTCCGGTCGCGCAGAGGACCAGGCGCCCGGCATGGGCGCGCGCGGCGGCGATGATCGAATCGACGGCGTGAAGCGCCCCGGCTTGCTCCTCGGGCTCGGGCAGGACCGCATGGCCGAGGCCCGTCTTGCCATGGACCTCGCTTGCGTCCCTGACCGAGATCGATAGCGCGGTCGGCGCGCCGGGCCAGACGGGAATGTCGGCGCGCCCGGCAAGCTTGAGAACCGCCCGCGTGTTGCGCGTCGCGGCGGCGAGCGGAACGTTGCCGACGACCGTGGAGACGCCGAGGATTTGGGCCTCTTGGTGCGCGCAGGCGTAGAGCAGCGCCAGCGCGTCGTCGATGCCGGTGTCGACATCGATGACGAAGGGCTCGGCCGGCTCGGTCATGGCGGCGCTCGCGGTTCTCTTATGAGCCCGCTTCGACTGCGGTCGAACGCGGCGGGACATTGTGGCCGGATGGGCGGCCCAGCGTCAAACGGGAAAACCGCGCCGTTCCTTGTTGAGCCAGCGCGACATCAGGAGGATGGCGACGACGGCGAGGCCGAGCGCGAGGCCGATCCACACGCCAACCGCGCCGAGCGGGGTCGCAAATCCCAATGCGAGGCCGACCGGCGCGCCGATCGCCCAATAGCCCACAAGCGCGATGATGAGGGGGATGCGCGAATCGTGCACTCCGCGCAGCATGTTGGCGAGCGTCGCCTGGCTGCAGTCGAAGATCTGGAAAAGAGCGGCGATTTTCACCAGCGTCAGGGCGAGTCCGACCGAGCCGGCGTTGGCCGGCGCGCTGATATCGATAAACGGCGCAACGAGCAGCAGCGGCGCGCCGATCATCGTCGCCGCCGAGAGGACAGCAAAGATCGCCGTCAGGATGAAGGCCGACCACCCGGCGCGCGAAATCGCCTGAAGGTCGCCCGCGCCATAGGCGTGGCCGACCCTGACCGTCGCCGCCTGGCCCAGCCCGAGCGGGACCATGAAGGCGAGGGAGGCGATTTGCAACGCAATCGTGTGCGCCTCGATCGCGGTCTGGCTGATGAGGCCCATCGCCAGCGTCGCGGCGGCGAAGACTCCGACCTCGGCGACGATCATCACGCCGATCGGCAGGCCGAGCCGCCAGAGGGCCGCGAGCTCGGCGCCGGCGGGACGCCACGGCAGGGCGAACAGCCGCAGCGCTCGCATGCGGGGATCGATCAGCGCGGCCGCCATGAGAATGGCGAACATCAGCGTCTGCGACAGGGTGGTGGCGAGACCAGAGCCGATGATCCCGAGGGCGGGCATGCCGAGCTTGCCGAAGATCAGCGCGTAATTGGCGAGCGCATTGAACGCGACGGCGACAAGGCCCGCGACCAGCGCCGGACGGGGGCGTTCGAGCGCCGCAAAGGCCGAACGCGCGGCAAAAAACAAGAGGCTCGGCGCCAGGCCCCACTCGAATCCCCTGAGGTAGACGCCGGCGTCCCGGGCGACGTCCGCCGGCTCGCCGATGGCGAGAAGGAATGGCGTCGCCCAAGTCAGAACGATCCACACGACGACGGCGACGAAAACCGCGGAAATGAGCGCCTGGTGGGTCGCGCGCCTCAGCGCGGCCGGGCTCTGCCCTCCGCCGATCTTTGCCGCGGCGATGGGAGACAGGGCGGCGACGACGCCGATTCCGAGCAGGAACAGCGGCTGATAGAGAAAGAAGCCGACCGATCCGGCCGCGAGCGCGTGCGGCGAAAGCCGCCCGAGCATCATGAAGTCGGTCGCCGTCATCACGTTGATTGCGATGTTGGCGAGGATGATCGGCCAGCCGAGCGCGAGCGTCGCGCCGAGCTCGCGCCAGAGCCAGCCGTCGGCGGCTGCGGCTCGTGTCGGTCGCGCTGCGGCGCCCATGATCGGCTGGTCCTGAAAAGAGGGGCAGGGTGCATAACGGAAGCGCGCGGCGGGAGCAAACGAGGATAGCCGCTCAAGCCGCGCTCGCCGAGCGCCGCAGACCCGGTGAAGGACCGGGTTTGCAACGCGGCTCGCTGTCAGCCGACCGTTCGCGCAATCCAGTCCACAGTCTCAGCGAGGCGCTCGCCCAGGGCGAGATGGCCTGCGCCCTCGACGCGCCAGAACGCCTTCGGCGGATTGGCGAGCGCGAACAGTTTCTCGCCGAAGCGGATGGGCACCACCGGGTCGTTCGTCCCATGCACCATGAGCGTCGGCGCGTTCACTTGCGCGATGAGCAAGTCGTTGCGGAACGGATCGCGGAGCAACGCCCGGACCGGGACGAACCAGTACGCCGCCGCCGCGACGTCGGCGATCGACGAATAGGGAGAGTCGAGGACGAGGGCGCCGACCAAGTGGTGGGCGGCGAGTGCGACCGCGACGCCGGATCCGAGCGACTCCCCCATTGAGACGATACGCTCAGGGTCAACGCCGCTCTCAATCGCGGCAGCATAGGCCGCTTCGCCGTCGAGCTTGAGCCCGCGCTCGCTCGGAGAGCCGGTCGAACTGGCATAGCCGCGATATTCTATCGCGAGCACCCCCATGCCCGCTTTGGCCATGGCGCGAAAGCGCTCGACGCGCAGGTCGAGGCCGCCTGCATTGCCGTGAAAATACAAGATTAGCGGCCGGTCGGCTGCGGGCGGGATGCTCCACGCGACCAGGCTCTCCCCGTCCTCGGTCTTGAGACGAACCGTCTCGGCCTCGAGTCCGAGCGTCGCCGGGTCGACTTCGGCGGCGTCGCATCGAAACAGGATCCTGCGCTGGCCGACCAGAAGCCCGACGAACACGGCGGCGTAAAGCGCGGCGCAGGCGGCGATCGCAATCAGCACGACCCGCCGCGCCCGGCCATGAGGAGCGCTGCGCTCAGTGCTGGAGCGCTTTCACGATCGCGTCGGTCATCTTCTTGGCGTCGCCGAACAGCATCAGCGTGTTGTCGCGGAAGAAGAGCTCGTTCTCGACTCCGGCGTAGCCCGAGCCCATGCCGCGCTTGACGAACAGCACCGTCTTCGCCTTGTCGACATCGAGGACCGGCATGCCGTAGATCGGCGACTTTGGGTCGGTCTTGGCCGCCGGGTTGGTGACGTCGTTGGCGCCGATGACATAAGCGACATCGGTTTGCGGGAACTCGGAGTTGATGTCCTCGAGCTCGAACACTTCGTCGTAAGGGACATTGGCTTCGGCGAGCAGCACGTTCATGTGCCCGGGCATCCGTCCGGCGACGGGATGGATCGCGTATTTGACCTCGACGCCGTTCTTTTTCAGAAGGTCCGCCATTTCGCGCAACGAGTGCTGCGCCTGCGCGACCGCCATGCCGTAGCCGGGGACGATGATCACCTTCGAGGCGTTCTTCATCATGAAGGCGGCATCCTCGGCCGAGCCTTGCTTGACGGGCCTTGTCTCCTTCGCGCCCGCCGTGCTCGCGACCTCGCCGCCCCAGCCGCCGAGGATGACCGAAATGAACGACCGGTTCATGCCCTTGCACATGATGTAGGAGAGGATCGCGCCTGAGGAGCCGACGAGCGCCCCGGTGATGATGAGCGCCAGATTGCCGAGGGTGAAGCCGATCCCCGCCGCCGCCCAGCCGGAATAGGAGTTGAGCATCGAGATGACGACCGGCATGTCTGCGCCGCCGATCGGAATGATGAGCAGGACGCCGAGCGCGAGCGCGTCAAGCGCGATGAGCCAGAAGAACAGCGGCGATTGGGTGGCGTAGAAGAGCGCGATCAAGAGCACGAGCGCGACGCCGAGCGCGCCGTTGACGAGGTGGCGCTGGGGCAACAGGATCGGCGCGCCGGACATCCGTCCGTCGAGCTTAAGAAAGGCGATGATCGAGCCGGTGAAGGTGATGGCGCCGATCGCGAGGCCGAGCGACATCTCGATCGTGCTCGCCGGGTGAATGATGTCGCCCTCTTCGATGCCGAAGGCTTCGGGGGCGTAAAAGGCGCCGGCGGCGACCAGCACCGCGGCCAGGCCGACCAGCGAATGGAACATCGCCACCAGCTGCGGCATCGCGGTCATCTGGATGGTGCGGGCGCGCCAGGCGCCGATGCCGCCGCCAATGGCGAAGCCCAGGACGATGAGCAGCCACGCGAGGGCGCTGGAGGGTGGACGAAGCGCGAGCGTGGTGAGCACGGCGATCGCCATGCCGATCATGCCGAACCGGTTGCCCTGGCGGGAAGTGGCGGGCGAGGAGAGCCCTCGCAGCGCGAGAATGAACAGAATGCCGGAGACGAGATAGAGCAGGGCGGCGAGGTTCGCGTTCACCGGCGTCAGCCCTTCTTTTTGTACATCGCCAGCATGCGCTCGGTGACGAGGAAGCCGCCGAATATGTTGACCGAGGCCAGGATGAGGGCGATGAAGCCGACGAAGCGCGCAAAAATCGAGCCGCTGTCGACCGCAGCCACGCCCACCGACAGCAACGCGCCGACGACGATGACCGAGGAAATGGCGTTGGTCTCCGACATCAGCGGCGTATGCAGCGCCGGCGTCACCGACCAGACGACGTAATAGCCGACGAATACGGCCAGAGCGAAAATCGCCAGCCGGAACACGAATGGGTCGATCGCGCCGCCTGAGGCGGCCTGTCCCGCGGCTGCGAGCTGGTCGCTGTAGGCCTGCGCGGCCTGGGCCGCCTCGCGCGCGGCGGCCGCGGCGGCTCTCAGTTTTTCAATTGCAGCGTCGAGGTTATCCATGCGGCTCTCCGGCGCTCAGGCGCGGGCAGGGGGTGAAAGTCTATTGAGTGGCGAAGGCGGGGTGAACGATCGCGCCGTCGCGGGTGAGGCACGTCGCCTTGACGAGTTCGTCGTCCCAGTTGACCGCAAGCGATTTCGTCGCCTTGTCGATCAGCGTCTCGACGAAGGCGTAAAGATTGCGCGCGTAGAGCGCCGACGCCGAGGCCGGGATCCGGGCTACATTGGAATAGCCGACGATCTTGACGCCGTTGTCGCTGATCGCCAATTCTCCCGGGCGCGACAATTCGCAATTGCCGCCGCGCTCGACCGCGAGATCGACGATGACCGAGCCCGCGTGCATCGACTTGACCATGTCCGCGGTGATGAGGCGCGGCGCCGGGCGCCCGGGGATCAGGGCGGTGGTGACGACGATGTCCTGTTTGGCGATATGCGCCGCCACAAGCGCGGCCTGCTTGGCTTTGTAGCCGTCCGACATTTCCTTTGCGTAGCCGCCCGCGGTTTCGGCCTGCTTGAACTCCTCGTCCTCGACCGCGACAAATTTGGCGCCGAGCGACTCGACCTGCTCCTTGGTCGCCGGGCGGACATCGTTCGCCGTGACCACCGCGCCCAGGCGCCGGCCGGTCGCGATCGCCTGCAGGCCGGCGACGCCGACCCCCATGACGAACACCCTCGCGGCGGTGACGGTGCCGGCCGGCGTCATCATCATCGGCATCGCCCGGCCGAATTCGGCCGCCGCGTCGATCAGCGCGCGATAGCCGGCGAGATTGGCCTGGCTCGACAGCACGTCCATCACCTGGGCGCGGGTTATTCGCGGCAGGAGCTCCATCGCGAAGGCGGCGATTCGAGCCTTGGCCATCGCCTCGATCGCATCGCGATGGCCGTAAGGGTCCATGGTCGCGATGACGAGCGCGCCGGGCTTGAGACGCGGGATTTCCTGCGCGGTCGGCCGGCGAACCTTCAACACCACGTCGGCGCCGAGCGCTTCATCCGCCGAGACAAGCCGCGCGCCAGCCGACTGATAGTCGGCGTCGGGGAACCCGGCCTTGTCGCCCGCGCCATCCTGGACGGCGACTTCTGCCCCAAGGGCGGCGAATTTCTTGACCGTTTCCGGGCTGGCTGCGACGCGCGTTTCCCCCTGATCCGTCTCCGCCGGCGCTGCTATCAGCATGAACCCATCCCCAAGACCGTCGACGTCGGGCGCAATGAGCGGTCGTTCCGCTTCGTGTCTCCTACCGAGAGCGGCACCCGATCTCGGCGGGACAGCCTTAGAGCATCGGACTTCGGGTCGCAACGCGACGGCGCTGCTGGGGAACCGCGCCGAGCGCATAAACCCGCGCGAATGAAGGCTAAGGAGCGCGAGCCGACCGGTCGCGCACGATCGCTCAGGCGCGCGCGACGGCTTCCGCGAGGCGATCGTTGGACTTGTCGCGCACTTCGAGCGTCTCGAACTTGAGGAGTTCGGCCTCGGCTTCGTCCTGCGCCGCCTTCGCCTCCTCGATCTGGCCGAGAAGCTCGGCAATCGAGCTCTTCAGATTGTCGCGTCTGACCGAGGTCGCGCGGGCGTATGTCGGATAGGCGAAATGGGCGGGATCGGCGATGCCCGCCCGCTTCTCCTCGTTGGCGATCTCGCGATCAAGGTCGCCGATCATGCGGGTGAATTCGGCCAGCATCATTTCGATCTGCCGAACCCGGCGGCGCTTTTCCTCGAATTGAAAGCGCTTCAGCCGAACAAGCGTGTCCCGCGACTTCATTCCGGCGCACTCCTTAGCAACCTTAAACGCGAGAGGACGTCGCCGCCCTCGGTTCACGACTTCGAGACGGCGAGACGATGCATGAGGAAGGTTTCTCTTTTCTTACGTCAGGGGCCGTTGGGCCGAGTCGAGGCAGGCGGCCCAGGCCGGCCCGCTTTGGGAGATAAGCGGCGGGGGCGCAACGCGCGTGGCGGCGTTAGCAGTTCATTTACGCGGGTCGTTAACAATCCGGGCCGAACGAGGGCGAAAAATATTTTCGCCGATTCAACAGCGCGACGTTGCCTTTCAGGCAGCCGCAGAACCATGAGTCCGTTGAATCTTTTAGGATGGCTCGTTAATGTGATAGATTAATTTTGCTCGCGCCGAAATATCTTTTATTATCAAGTCGTTATTATTGTCACAGGCAACGCAGGCGAGGGGCTTGCGCAAAGGAATCATCGTTTGTTAACCAATGGCGCTCAGTCTTCGTTCGAATCAGTCCGAGCTCCGAACTGCGCGCCGGCGAGGGTTGGGCATGGAAGCGGCGTACATAACCGCGGTCACGAAGCGACGGGCGAGGCGGGGAGCCTAACATGCGGGTACTTTTGATCGAAGACGATACGGCGACCGCCCAGAGCATCGAGCTGATGTTGAAGTCGGAGAACTTCAACGTCTATGTCACCGACCTCGGCGAGGAGGGCATCGACCTCGGCAAGCTCTATGACTACGACATCATCCTGCTCGACCTGAACCTGCCCGACATGTCGGGCTACGAGGTGCTGCGCTCGCTCCGGGTGACCAAGATCAAGACCCCCATTCTCATTCTCTCCGGCATGGCCGGCATCGAGGACAAGGTCAAAGGGCTCGGCCACGGCGCAGACGATTACCTCACCAAGCCGTTCCACAAGGACGAGCTGGTCGCCCGGATCCACGCCATTGTCCGCCGCTCGAAGGGGCATGCGCAGTCGGTCATCATCACCGGCGACCTCACCGTCAACCTCGATCAGAAGACGGTCGAAGTCGACGGGGCCCGGGTGCATCTGACCGGCAAGGAATATCAGATGCTGGAGCTGCTCTCGCTGCGCAAAGGCACGACGCTCACCAAGGAAATGTTCCTCAACCACCTCTATGGCGGCATGGACGAGCCGGAGCTCAAGATTATCGACGTCTTCATCTGCAAATTGCGCAAGAAGCTGGCGACGGCTTCGAGCGGGCGCAACTATATCGAGACGGTGTGGGGCCGCGGCTATGTGCTGCGGGAGCCGGCGCCGAGCGACGACCGCATCCCGGCCTGACGGGAAACTCAGGACAGGCGCCCGATGGCGCCAACTGGAATCAGGTTGGCGCGTGGATGACTTCCTCGTCCGGCATGCCCCAGCATAGATGCCCCATGTCAAAGGCCATCAACCCGAGACCCTCGGTCTCGATCTCGCCACGGCGCCCGTAGGCCGCCCATGGGCCGGGATCGCGGGCCAGCTTGTGTTCGCCGCAATAGAGGAATGGCGGAAAGATCAGGCCCTCGCGGTGGATGTCGGCGCGGATCAGCAGCACCGTTCCGCCAACCGCATCGAGCGGCGCCAGCGGACCCTGGCCGCGCAGGTTCTCAAGCAACACGCGGCCGTTGTCGCGCCAGCCGTTGCGGTCGAAGGTTGGTCCGCCAGGGGTTTGCACGCAGTGCGGGTGGACGATGTCCTTCCCTGTCGCCAGCAGCCGGCCGATCAGATCCGGCGCCGCGTCAATCACATCGACATCGAGCCAGAGCACCCAGTCCTCGTCGTCAAGCGCGCGAGACAGGAGATGGTTGCGCGAACGGGCCAGCGCGGCGCGCCGCGCCAGTTGGACCTCGGGCGCCGTGCGGGGCGTGCCGGGCGGCAGATGGAAGCCCATGTTCTGCTGCAGCAGGCGATAGCGCCGGTAGCGTCGCCCTGCCTCAGGCAGGCGCGCGCGCAGCGCCTCGAGCGTCCCGGCTATCGCTTTCCAGATAGGCGAGGGTGATGCGCGCGCGCGGGTAGCGCAGGCGGTTGAGCAGGGCGAAATGCGCATCGAGGTGCGACGTCGCATCCTTGCGTCGCGATCAGGATCCGGGGGCTCATGCCACTTGGTCTAGCGCGGCCAGCAGGCGCCGCGTAACCGCCTCTGCGCCGAACTCTCTACGGATGCGGGTCGACGTGGCTTCGGCTTCGGAGCGGAACGGCGCGGGATCGGCCGCAAATTCTCGCATCAGCGCAAAAGCTGCCGCGTCGTCGGGGTCGGGCCAGGAATGGCCATCTTCGAACCAATCGTATCCGGAAGAATTCTCGGCAGGCGCCATCCGGTACGGCACCCGGCCGCGCCAATCGGCGCCGAGGTAGTCGATCGGCCCGCCATAATCCACCGTGATGACCGGGCGGCCGTGCGTTGCCGCGTCAAACCCGCCAAGCCCGAAACCCTCGGACCGCGACAATGAAACAAAACAATGCCCCAGCGTATGCAGTCCGTCGATGAAATTGTCGGGCAGTTCCTCGTCGGCGATGATCGCGATGCGGGGGGGCGGGCGTCCGAGTTCGGCCGCGGCGCGGGCGATGATCGCCGCCGCGACCCGGCTTGCGCTGCGGTCACTGACCGGAGATGCGGGATCATCGTACGGGACGTCGCGGCTGGTCTTGACGATGAGCGCGACACGGTCCTCCTGCGTGAAGCTGCGCACGAAGCCGTCGATGAGCGCAGCAAGGCGTTTGCGCGGCGCCCAGGCGTTGATCGTGTAGAACACGGTGTCGTCCGGGCGGATGCCGAGGTATTTCGCCAGCCCTGCGAGGCGCGCGGGCGGCGGCGGGTGGAGCGTCTCGCGACACAGATGCGGAACCACCGTTGCGGCCGGAAGGCGCTCGGGCGCGGCGCGCAGCACCGCCTCGTTGTGCGCGGACGGCACGCAGAGATGATCCATGCGGGCGAGCGCCGGAACCCATCTCTGGATGATCGCGTCGGTCTCCCATGTGCCTATGCCGACATGGCGCACCCCGCGCACGGGGCTTAGGTGTTGAAGCCAGTGGCCCGGCACGAGGTGGATGATGCGGATGCGGGCGTCGACCGGCCGCGACGTCGCTTCGACCAGCGGCTTGAGGCGGCTATCGGCGCCCGCCACGCTGCGGGCGATCAGGCTGGCGCGCCCGCGGCTGAGCTCGGCGTCACCAATCCCGTCTCCGACGCGGCCGGACCCGATGGCGTCGCCCGGATAGGGCATCCAATGGACCTCGAACCCCGCTTCGACGAGCAGGCGCACATACCCGACCGCGGCCGTCCCGTAGCCCACGGCGCCGGCGTAGGAAATGTATTCGATCGCGCCCTTGCGGCTCATGCTCAGACCGGCATCATGCCATAGTGGGTGGTGACGATGCTCGGGTCGATCAGAATGTCGAACCCGAGCGTCCGCAACCGGCGGCAGACCCAGAAGTCCTCCGACAGATACTCATTCGCCTGCACCCCCACGCGAAACACGTCATAGTGCACCGAGGTGTCGGTGTTGCCCACCAGTGTTCTCATGCGCGCGTAAGTATGTCCGTGGTCGATCGCGTCCTGCACGAGCGCGTCGCAGGCCGCGCGCGACAGCAGCAGGGCGGCGGCGCCAACATTCTCCACCTTCAGAAGCGAGCCGGCCACGCCCACGCAACGGCCGGCATTCCAAATGCGGTTGCCGCTCGCGTCGAACCCTTTGAGCCCGACCGGCGCGCCGATCACCGGCGCTTGGGCCATAAGCATTCGCACGAGGCCTGCGGCCGGCAGGCTTGTGTCCGCGTCCAGAAACAAGAGATGCGTCAGCTCGCGGCGGACATGGAAGGTGGCCAGAATGGCGTTGCGCGCGCGAGTGATCAGGCTTTCGTTGCCGATCGTGTCGAGCTGGAACCGAATTCCCGCCCTTGTGTATTCGAACAGGCGCTGGAGGTAATCGATATGCACCATGCCGCCATAGGCGGGCGTGCCAACCATGATGTTGCACTCCGCGAGAATAGGCGGCGCGGCCGCTACCGCCGATGCGGAACTGCGCTTGGATTTCGGCGGGCGGGTCACGCCAGTTTTTCCATCGGGCGGTGCATGTCCGGGTTGCCCGCGAGCTGCGCCGTGACTTCGCACATCCGGCGCAGGGCATCATCAGGCATCGCGCGGAGTTGTTTGAGCAATGCGAGGTTGTTGCGGTAATGCGGGTCCGCTGCGATGTTCGCGCCCACCCTGCGATGCGCCAGGTGAAAGCCGGGACTCCCCTTAAGCATCACGCTGCGCAGCCGGACCCGCTGGATCTTGATGTCCATCGCGTCGTCCTCGCCGCCCCAGCCGAGAAATCGTTCATCCCAACCGCCGAGCAAAGCCAGGGACTGACGCTGGAACAGCACCAACCCGCCGCATAGCGGCGGGATTTCACCCGATTGTGTGCGGTCGGGCGCGGCCGCGCCGAAGCTGGGGTCGCCGAGGCAGGAGAGGTCGTCGCGCAGCATGTCCGATTCGGCCTCGTCGAGATCGATTGCCTTTGAAAACGCCCGGACGACCGCTGCGCCGGATCGCGCCGCAGCCACCGCCGCCGGCAGCGCCCGGCAGAGCACGTCGGCGTCGCCGAAGGCAAGCACGGAACCCCTGCTGGCGCGGACGCCGACGTTGAAGCCCCAACTCTTGTTGAACGGCCCGGGATTGTAGGCGAACAGGCTGCGCAGACCCGGGAAAGGCGCGAGGTCCCCGAGGGTTGGCGCCACATCCTGCTCGATCACGATCACCTCGGCGGTAGGCTGAAGTTTCAGCCAGGCCAGCACCGCCTCAAGATTGGCCCGGCGTGCTGGATCGTCGGCCGCGCGGTAGGTTATGATGTAGGCTGTCGCTTGCAAATTGTCCGCCTCTATCGCGTTCGCGCACTGGATCGGGAATGATCAGCTGCCTTTGCATCACGCGTGGCGATCGCCCAGGCCTCCTGTCCGAGGCGGTATCGGATTTTGTCCGACAGACGTTCGCGGACCGAGAACTGGTGATCCTTCATGACGGTGACGAGGCGGCCCATGCCGCAGTGGCCGCGATTGTAGCGGCGCATGCGGGCGCGTCCATCCGCATCGAGCGCACCCCGCCCGGGCCAAGGCTTGGGGAATTGCGCAATATCGCAATCGGACGGGCGCGAGGCGAGTGGATCTGTCAGTGGGATGACGACGACCGCTATCACCCCGAGCGCCTGCGGCTGCAATGGGAGCACGCGCAGTCCGAGCAGGCGGCTGTGAACTATCTGGTCGACCAGCTGCACTGGTTTCGTCCCGACAACACTCTGTTCTGGGACGACTGGGGCGCCGAGTCCTATCCGATGAACATCATTCAGGGGACGATCCTCGCGCGCCGCGCTGTGATGCCGCCCTACCCGGATATCGGCCGAGGCGAAGATACGCTCCACACTCATGCGCTGTTTCGGGCGGAAGCTTCGCAGGCTTTTCGGATTTCGCGCCTGCGCGGTATCGGATGGTGCTATATCTACAGGTACCACGGAAGCAATGCATGGCACGCGGCGCATCACCGCGCGATTTCCGCCGCCAAGCACCTGACTCCGCCCCGGCTCTTACCGCGTCTGGCCCAGCTGCGGGATCGTCTAAGCGACTACCGGCCCAAGCTCCCCTCGATGCGGACGCATCTGGGAGCCGGGACGGGATATGTTACCCTCGGCGACACCGACTACGCGTGACGGCCCCCCGAAGCGCGGCGACGCTCAGGCCGCCTTCTTGCGCCGGACCTCGCGCGTCGCCTTGGCGTCGACCGTCAGGTCTATCGACGGCCCGGATTCGGAAGTCCAGATCCCATAGTCGCCGGATACCTCGCCCAAGGTCGGACCGGCAGCCGCGATCGACACAATATGTTCGCTCCCAAAAAGATTCGTTTCAGGGCCTTCCCCGCCCATCGCTATGTCAAACACTTGCCTCGCCATTCGAATTCTCCGCTCGCCTTGTTAGATCTTGCGCCCACGACGCCCGACTTTCACCGGCCGGTTCCGGCAAAATCCGTCTGAAACTGAGAAACCTATGTTTGCCCGGCCCCGAGTTAGTTCAGCCGACCGCCCCTCTTCATGTCTTGCTACCCATTCAACCTTCATGGGCCGCAATTCATTCTTCCCGCAACACTGGTCGCGCCCGCACCTCTTCGGTCGAGAACTCGAATCACCTTACCCAAGGGCGAAGGATAAAACAAGTGGCGGGAATATGACCAACTTTTGTCCCAGCGCCGCCTTTATCTCGGCAGGACCGTCTCGCCCATCAGAGCCTCGTCGACCGCCGCCGCGCATTGACGGCCTTCGCGGATCGCCCAGACCACCAGCGACTGGCCGCGCCGCATGTCGCCGCAGGCATAGACCTTGGCGCGGGACGAGGCGTAGCGGGTGACGTCGGCGGCGACATTGCCGCGTTTGTCCAGCGCGACGCCGAGCTCCGACAGCAGGCCTTCCTTGACCGGCGAGACGAAGCCCATCGCCAGCAGCACGAGGTCGGCCTTGAGCGTGAACTCCGAGCCCTCGATCGGCTTCATCCTCTCGTCGAGGTGGGCGCATTTGAGGCCGGTGACGACACCGTTCTCGCCCTCGAACGCCGTCGTCGTCACCGCGAAATCGCGTTCGGCGCCCTCCTCGTGGCTCGACGAGGTGCGCAGCTTGAGCGGCCAGTTCGGCCAGGTGAGGAGCTTGTCCTCGGCCTTTGGCGGCATCGGCATGATCTCGAGCTGGGTGACCTTGAGCGCCCCCTGCCGAATGGACGTGCCGATGCAGTCCGATCCCGTATCGCCGCCGCCGATCACCACGACGTGCTTGCCGTTGGCGAGGATCGGCTCGTTGGTCCCGACTGGCTCGCCGGACACGCGCCGATTCTGCTGCGGCAAGAAGTCCATCGCGAAGTGCACGCCCGCGAGGTCGCGGCCGGGAACGGGTAGGTCGCGTGACGCCTCGGCGCCGCCGGCAAGCGCGACGGCGTCATGCGAGTCGACAAGGTCCGCAGCGCTCATCGTTACGCCAACATGGGCGTTGTAGTGGAAGACAACGCCTTCGGCCGTCATCTGCTGGATGCGCCGATCGACATGGCGCTTTTCCATCTTGAAATCTGGAATGCCATAGCGCAGCAAGCCGCCCGCCTTGGCGTTCTTCTCATAGACGTGGACGTCATGGCCGGCGCGCGCGAGTTGCTGAGCGCAGGCGAGACCTGCCGGACCCGACCCGACGATGGCGATTTTCTTGCCCGTTTTGCGCTCAGACGGTTCGGGCACAATCCAGCCCTCGGCGAAAGCGCGGTCGATGATCGCGCATTCGATGGTCTTGATGGTCACCGGCGCGTCCTGAATGTTGAGGGTGCAGGACGCTTCGCACGGCGCCGGGCAAATCCGGCCGGTGACCTCCGGAAAGTTGTTGGTCGAGAGCAGATTGCGCGCCGCCTCCCGCCAATCGCCGCGATAGGCGAGATCGTTCCAGTCCGGGATCTGGTTGTTGACCGGACAGCCGATGTGACAATAGGGGATGCCGCAGTTCATGCAGCGCGCGGCTTGGTTGCGGGTCGCCTCCTCGCTTAACGGCAGCACGAACTCGCGATAGTGGCGGATTCGGTCGGAGGCCGGCGCGTAGCGCCGGTCCGCGCGATCGATCTCCAGAAACCCCGTTACCTTGCCCATGCTGCTACCCTTGAGCCGCGCCGCCACTCCCCGATCGCGGGGGGTCGGGCTCCGGTCCACTTCAATAAGGCGCCAAGCCTATCTTGCAAGAACTTTGCCGGCCGCGCGATCGGCCGGGACTTCCCGTGGTTCGGGCAGTCTTCGGCCGGGGCGGCTTTGCCCTTCCTTATTCTCCCGCGGCGAGCATCACTCTCCCGCGGCGAGCATCGGCGGCCCGCTCTGCGCCGCGAGCTCAGCCAGCGCGCGCCGATATTCGACCGGCATCACCTTCCGGAACTTCGGCAGATAGGCGTCCCAGTCCTCGAGGATCCGCCGCGCCCGGGTCGAGCCGGTGTAGCGTGCGTGGTTGGCGATCAGTTGATGCAGGCGCTCGGCGTCAAACCGGCTCATGTCGCGCATCACGTCGACGCGCCCGTGCCCTTGCAGATCGCCGCCCGAATGCAGATGGCGCAACATCACCTCTTCCTCGGCGGCCACCGGCTCAAGCTCGACCATCGACAGGTTGCAGCGCTGGGCGAATGTTCCGGCCTCGTCGAGGACATAGGCGATGCCGCCCGACATGCCGGCGGCGAAATTGCGCCCCGTCTCGCCGATGACGACGATGATCCCGCCGGTCATATATTCGCAGCCGTGGTCGCCCGTCCCTTCGACGACGGCGATCGCGCCGGAATTGCGGACGCCGAAACGCTCGCCCGCCACGCCGCGGAAGTAGCATTCGCCGGCGATTGCGCCGTAAAGGACGGTATTGCCGACGATGATCGAGGCCTCGGGCGTCAGTTTCTTCGCCTCTTGCGGCGGGTAGACGACGATGCGTCCGCCCGATAGGCCCTTGCCGACATAGTCGTTGGCCTCGCCCTCGAGCTCGAGGGTCACGCCCTTGGCAAGGAAGGCGCCGAAGCTCTGGCCCGCCGTGCCTTTGAACTTGATGTGGATCGCCTCGTCGCGCAGTCCGGCATGCCCGTACCGGGTCGCGATGACGCCCGACAGCATCGCCCCGGTCGAACGATCGGAATTGCGGATGGAAAGGTCGAGGCGGACGTGCTTGCCGCGCTCGATCGCGTCCCTGCAATCTGCGATCAGGCGGCGGTCAAGCACGTTTTCGAGCCCGTGGTCCTGCGACACGCTGTGGTGGATCGTGTCCTCCGGCCACGGCGTCGGCTTGAAGAACAGCTTCGAAAAGTCGAGCCCCCCCGCCTTGGCCTGTTCAATCAGCCGGTCCCGGTCCAGCATCTGCCGCTGGCCGACCATTTCGTCGAACGTGCGGTAGCCGAGCTCGGCCATCAATGCGCGCACCTCTTCGGCGACGAAGAAGAAATAATTGATGACGTGCTCCGGCTTGCCGACGAAGCGCTTGCGCAGCACCGGGTCCTGGGTGGCGACGCCGACCGGGCATGTGTTCAAATGGCACTTGCGCATCATGATGCAGCCGGCGGCGATCAACGGAGCGGTGGCGAAGCCGAATTCGTCGGCGCCGAGCAGCGCTCCGATCACCACGTCGCGGCCGGTTCTGACGCCGCCGTCGACCTGCACCGCGATGCGGGATCTCAGGCCGTTCATGACCAGTGTCTGATGCGTCTCGGCAAGACCGATTTCCCACGGGCTTCCGGCATGCTTGATCGAGGTCAGCGGAGAGGCGCCGGTGCCGCCCTCAAAGCCGGCGATGGTGACGTGGTCCGCCCTGCACTTCGCTACCCCCGCCGCGACCGTGCCGACGCCGACTTCGGAGACGAGCTTCACCGAGACCTTGGCCTCAGGATTGACGTTCTTCAGGTCATAGACGAGCTGCTTCAGGTCTTCGATCGAATAGATGTCGTGATGCGGCGGCGGTGAGATAAGGCCCACGCCCTGGGTCGAGTGACGCACCTTGGCGATCACCGCGTCGACCTTATGGCCGGGCAATTGTCCGCCTTCGCCGGGCTTCGCGCCCTGCGCCATCTTGATCTGCATCATGTCGGAGTTGACGAGATATTCCGCCGTCACCCCGAAGCGGCCGGAGGCGACCTGCTTGATTGCGCTACGCATCGAGTCGCCGTTGGGCAGGCGCTTGTATCGGTCGGATTCCTCGCCGCCCTCGCCGGTATTCGACTTGCCGCCGATCCGGTTCATCGCGATGGCGAGCGTAGTATGGGCCTCGCGCGAGATCGAACCGTACGACATCGCTCCGGTCGAGAAGCGCTTGACGATCGAAACGGCGGGCTCGACCTCGTCCAGCGGCACCGGCGTTCGCGCGTCTTCCTCGGCCGTCTTGATGCGGAAGAGGCCGCGCACCGTCAAAAGCTGCGCGCTCTGCTCGTTGAGCAGCTTGGCGAAGGCGTCGTAGCGTTCGCGGGCGTTGCCGCGAACGGCATGCTGGAGCAGCGAAACCGTCTCCGGGGTCCAATTGTGGGTCTCGCCGCGCACCCGATAGGCGTACTCGCCGCCGACTTCGAGCGCCGTGCTCAAAACCGGCGAATCGCCGAACGCGTCCGTGTGCCGGCGCTGAGTCTCCTGCGCGATCTCCGCGAGCCCCGCGCCCTCGATCGAAGTCGCGGTGCCGAAGAAGAATTCGTCGATGAACGCGCGCGAGAGGCCGACCGCGTCGAAAATCTGCGCGCCGCAATAGGATTGGTAGGTCGAAATGCCCATCTTCGACATGACCTTGAGCAGGCCCTTGTCGACCGACTTGATGAAGCGCTTGACCGCCTCATAACCGCTGATCGGCTCCGGCAGGTCCTTGGCCATCGCCGTCAGCGTCTCGAACGCCAGGTACGGATTGATCGCTTCGGCGCCGTAGCCGGCGAGACAGGCGAAATGATGGATCTCCCGCGCCTCGCCGGTTTCGACCACGAGGCCGACGGAGGTGCGAAGTCCCTTGCGGATGAGGTGATGATGGACGGCTGCCGTCGCCAGAAGGGCCGGAATCGGAATTCGGTCCGCTCCTACCATGCGGTCGGATAGGACGATGATGTTGTAGCGGCCGTGGACCGCCGATTCCGCGCGTTCGCAAAGCCGGTGCAGCGCCTCGCTCATGCCGGCTGCGCCCTTCTTCACCGGATAGGTGATGTCGAGCGTTCGGGTGTCGAACGATTCCTCAAAATGACCGATGCTGCGGATCTTCTCGAGGTCTTCGTTGGTCAGGATCGGTTGGCGCACCTCGAGTCGCTTGCGCCGCGCCGCGCCGTCAAGGTCGAACAGATTGGGCCGGGGTCCGATGAAGGAAACGAGGCTCATCACCAGCTCTTCACGGATCGGATCGATCGGCGGGTTGGTCACCTGAGCGAAGTTCTGCTTGAAGTAGGTGTAGAGCAGCTTCGACTTCGACGACAGCGCCGATATCGGCGTGTCCGTGCCCATGGAGCCGACGGCTTCCTGGCCGGTGGTCGCCATCGGAGAGAGCAGTATCGCCAGATCTTCTTGGGTGTAGCCGAAGGCCTGCTGCCGATCGAGCAGCGAAACGTCGGTGCGCAAGGCGCGCGGCTCGACAGGGTTCAAGTCCTCGAGCACGATCTGGCCTTCGCCGAGCCAGGCGCTGTAGGGGTGGGCGCGCGACAGCGTCTGCTTGATCTCCGTGTCCGACACGATGCGGTGTTGTTCGAGATCGACCAACAGCATCTTGCCTGGCTGCAGGCGCCACTTGGCGATGATCGACTCCTCTGGGACCGGCAGGACGCCCATTTCGGACGCCAGCACGACGAGGTCGTCGTCGGTGACGAAATACCGGGCGGGCCTGAGGCCGTTGCGGTCGAGCGTCGCGCCGATCTGGCGTCCGTCGGTGAAGGCGACCGCGGCTGGACCATCCCACGGCTCCATCAGCGCGGCATGATATTCGTAGAAAGCGCGCCGCTCCTCGTCCATCAGCGGATTGCCGGCCCAAGCTTCCGGGATCAGCGTCATCATCGCGTGGCTGAGCGAATAGCCGCCCTGAACGAGGAATTCGAGCGCGTTGTCAAAGCAGGCGGTGTCCGACTGGCCCTCGTAGGAGATCGGCCACAGCTTCGAGATATCGGCGCCGAACAGTTCGGAACCGACGCTCGCCTGACGCGCGGCCATCCAGTTGACGTTACCGCGCAGCGTGTTGATTTCGCCGTTGTGCGCGACCATGCGATAGGGGTGCGCCAGACGCCACGACGGAAACGTGTTGGTCGCGAACCGTTGGTGGACCAGCGCCAGCGCGGTATCATAGCGAGGGTCCAGGAGGTCGCGGTAATAGGGCGCGAGCTGCCGGACCAGAACCATGCCCTTGTAGACGATGGTGCGGGCGGACATCGAGACTGGGTAATATTCCAGAATCTCCCGGCTGCCGATGGCGTAGACGCGGTTGGAGACGACCTTGCGGGCAACGAACAGGCGACGCTCAAAATCGTCTTCGCTGGCGACGGCGCCAGGGCGCCCGATGAAGATTTGCTGCATCACCGGCTCGACTGCCTTCACGCGTTCGCCGAGGCCGGAATTGTCGACCGGCACGTCGCGCCAACCGAGCACGCCGAGGCCTTCGGCCGCGACAGCCTCCTCGACGATCTCGCGCACCTGACGGCGAGCCGCGGCGTGGCGGGGCATGAAGAATTGGCCGATCGCGTAATGGCCCGGCCCCGGCAGGTCGAAGCCGAGTTTGGCGCATTCCGGAGCGAAGAACCGGTGCGGGATTTGGGTCAGGACGCCGCAACCGTCGCCGAGCGATGGATCCGCCCCCACCGCGCCGCGATGGTCGAGGTTGACCAGAATCTGCAGGCCCTTTTCGAGAATGTCGTGCGACTTGCGGTTCTTCATGTCGGCGACAAAGCCGACGCCGCAAGAATCGTGTTCCCTGGCCGGATCGTAGAGGCCTTGAGCAGGCGGCGTGAGCGGGTCCAGACCGATGCGGACTTCCTGCGCTTCGCCGGTTTGGTCGGGCGTCGGTTGGGTTGTGGCGTTCATCTCTCCGCTCCCGGCGCGGTCGCGGACTTCGTGCGACCGTCATTCCAAATTTTTAAGGCGTATCATGGACAAAGGCGGCTGCGTGGCGCGCAGCTCAAGAGCATTACGCGTCGGATTTTTTTCGATCCGTCTTTGTCGTTTGATCCGACAACGCTCGAGCCCCGCTGTTCCGTCGGCGCCAAAGCTTTAGCCTCGTCGCCCAAAAAATGGTCAGCACAACTGTCCTATTATGCGACCATGACAGAAATGGCTCGTCGACACAAGCGGTCGGCGCGCAATTTTTTGCCGCCTCAGTCCGGCGCGACAGCGAATTGCCAGCGCGGCGCGAATTGACGCAAATTGCCCGCTCGAGTCCGACGGGAGCGCGCATGAATTTTGCTAGCGACAACGGAGCCGGCGTAGCGCCGGAGATTCTGGACGCGATCGTCGCCTCATCCCGTGTTAACGCGCCCGCCTATGGCGCGGACGACTATACTGCGAGGGCGCAAGCGCGCTTGACCGACGCGTTCGAGACCGAGGTCGCCGCCTTCCTGGTCGCAACCGGGACGGCGGCGAACGCTCTCGCTCTCTCGGCGCTGGCCAAGCCCTGGGACGCGGTGTTCTGTCATGAAGAGGCGCACATCCACGACGACGAATGCGGCGCGCCGGAGCTCTTCACCGGCGGAGCCAAGCTGGTCGGGATCGCCGGGGAGGGCGGCAAGATCACCCCCCACGGCCTGAGGGAGACGCTGGAGCGGTTTCCGCGCGGGCTCGTCAAGTCGTCGCAGCCGGGCGCCCTCTCGTTGTCGCAGGCGACCGAAGCAGGGACGGTCTATAGCGTGAGCGAAGTCTCGGAGCTCAGCTCGATCGCTCACCGGAACGGGATTGGCGTTCATATGGACGGCGCCCGTTTCGCCAACGCGCTGGTTTCGGCGAAGGCGACGCCGGCGGACATGACCTGGCGGGCCGGGGTTGACATTCTCACGCTCGGGGCGACGAAAAACGGCGCGCTCGCCTGCGAGGCGGTCCTGTTTTTCGATTCCGCCCGGGCGGACAATTTCGCCTTTCAGCGCAAGCGCGGCGGCCAGACACTGTCCAAGGGGCGCTTCCTCGGCGCACAGATGGAGGCCTATCTCGCCGACGGGCTTTGGTTGCGGTTGGCGGAGCGGGCAAACAGCTCCGCGCGCCGGCTCGCCCGCGGCCTTGCGGCGACGCCGGGCGTGCGGATCGCGTGGCCGACCGAGGCCAACGAGGTCTTTGTCGTCGCGCCGAACGCCCTGGTCGAACGATGGCGCGCGGCCGGCGCGCGGCTCCACGAGTGGACCACACGAGCGCTAGCGCCGGAGAGCGCGCCGCGATCGGGCGAAACGCTGGTGAGGCTGGTGACATCGTTCGAAACCGAATCAAGCGAAATTGATCGGCTAATCGGTGTTGGCGTCCGCGCCCCGGTCTCGGCTTCTGCCGCCACGCCGTAACCGCGCCGCATTTGTTGGCGCAAATCGCCGGTGAGGACGCCTGGGAGCGACAAACGATGACGATAGGGAAGAATACAGCGCTGCGCCGGCGGCTGGCGGGTTCGGTGCTCGGCGGGCTCATCGCCTTCGCCGCCGTTCCCGCGGCAATGGCCCAATGGCTGCCGCCTTGGCGAGCCATGGCCTGGTCCGGCGACATCGTAGGGCGGCTCCAGGCGCAAGGCTACGTGCTGATCGCGCCGCTCCAGCGGCGCCCTGGGGTCTACCTCGCCGATGTCCGCGCCGGCCCCGCGGGCTATCAGCGTCTCGTGATCGACGACCGGACCGGCCAGATCCTCGAACGCTTCGGCTTCCCGCCGGGAAACTTCGGCCCAGCGTACGCCGTCCGTTACAATGAATTCGCCGAGCGGCCGCCGTCGGGCGTCGTCCAGTTGCCGTCTGGCCCCGGATTCCCGGACGGGCCGAACGGCGGCCCGGCGGCAAGATCGGCCTATAGCGGACCGACGAACGTGCGCATTCCGAGCGCCATCAGCCCGTTCGACTCGCCCCTGGCGCCGCTCTCGACGAAGTCGAAGCCGAAGTCCCCCGCAACCGCCCGCAAGATTCCCCCGGTGGCAGTCCCGCCGGTCGTTGGGCCGCCTCTGCCGCCCCCGGCTCCGCGCGAGGCGGCGAAACCGGACGAATCGGGCCCGCCCGCGCCCAAGCCGGACCCGAAGGTCGACTCCGCTCCGGACGACAGGGAGAACGCCTCGTCGGCGAGCGCGCCCGCCGCGCCTGAAGCCAAGCCGGAGGCGGCGAAGATCGAGCCGCAACCCGAGGTGCAAACGCGACCGCAGGATTCGACGCCGGACCCGACCGCCAAGCCGGCCGCACCCGCTTCTTCCTCCGAGGCGAGCGACAAGTCGAAGGTCAGCATCGTTCCGGCGGCGGTGTTCGAATAGACGAAAAAAGGGCGCCCTGATGGGGCGCCCTCGTTTCGCGCTCGATCCGCGCCGGTCGGCTTACGCAGCCTGCGCGGTCGGCGCCTTGACGGCTTCTATCGTCTTGCCGCCCTTGTTGATCGAGATGGTGCGCGGCTTCTGAGCCTCGGGAACCTCCCGCACCAGATCGATGTGGAGCAGACCATTCTCGCTGCTCGCGCCGGTCACGACGACATGGTCGGCAAGCTGGAACCTGCGCTCGAAGGCGCGCGCCGCAATGCCCTGATAGAGGACTTCGCGCTTCGCGTCGTCCTTTACGCCGGTCTCCTTCGACCCGCGCACGGTGAGCGTGCTGTCGCGTGTCTCGACCGTGAGCTCGTGTTCGCCGAACCCGGCGACCGCGAGCGTGATGCGATAGGCGTTCTCGCTTGTCCGCTCGATGTTGTAGGGGGGATAGGTAGGAGCGTTCGGCTCGCCTCCAGCAACCTTGTCGAGCATCGAGAGCAGTCGATCGAAGCCGACGGTGGAACGATAGAACGGTGACAGATCATAATTCAACATATTCACATCCTCCTCGTTGAGCGATATGACGTCGGACGCCCCTTTGGTCGGCGGCGCTCGTCGTTGCGGGTCTTTGGGACCCCGCAGACGTAATTTTTGGCTCCAAGCGCCCAAATTCAAGGGGGAAGCGGCCAGGTTCGCCACAAAAAATGCAAGCTCTGCGGCCACATGGATGCACGGCCCGGCGATTCGCCGGCGCCTAGCGGGGAAACTGCAACAGGGGCCCCGAGAGTGGCCAAAGTCACCGGATTTCGAGGTCTGACGCACATGAGGAAATCGCTTTCAGTCGTGGCTGTCGCCGCCGCAGCCCTGTGTTTCGCCGGTGTCGCTTACGCCGGCCCCGGCCCACAGACCGAAGACAAGGACGCGCCGCCGCCGCCGCTGCCGCCGTTGCAGAAGAACTTTCCGCTCGATCAGACCTGGTCGCTGCGCGAGCTCAACGGCAAGCCGGTGCCGGCCGGAGTCGACGTCAGCCTGAAGATCGACGGCACGCTGCGCGGCTCGGGCTACACCGGCTGCAATTCGTTTTCGGCGACGATGTATCCGGTCAAGGATCAGCATCTCGCCGTCGGTCCCTATGCGCTGACCAAGAAGCAATGCGACAAGGACGCCATGGCGCTCGAGGCTGGCTTCCTGACCGGCCTTCTCGGCAGCCCGGTATGGGACCTGGTCAACGGCGACCTGGTAATCAAGGGACCGCGCGGATCGATGCGCCTCGCCCGCTCGCTTTGAGAGCGGACGCGATCACGCCGCCGGCGCCTCCGCGCCGGCCAGAGTCGCGGGCGCGCCGTCGTGGGTTTCGAAATCGATCCGCCGCTTGTGGAAGGCGCTGAGCGTCGAGCGGTGGCCGATCGAGACCAGCGTCGTGCGAGGCAGCGTCCCGGCGATGGCGCGATAGAGGTCGGCCTCGCTTTTCTCGTCGAGCGAAGCGGTCGATTCGTCGAGGAACAGCCAGTCCGGCTCGGCCAGCAGCGCCCGCGCGACCCCGAGCCGTTGCTGCTCGCCGCCCGAGAGCCGCATCTGCCAGTTGTCGCTGTCGTCGAGGCGATCCGCGAGCGCGGGTAGACCGACCTTGATCAGCGCGTCGCTGAGCCGCTGGTCGGAGAAGTTCGTACTTGGCGCCGGATAGGCGAGCGCCTCGCGTAACGGTCCGATCGGGATATAGGGCCGCTGCGGCAGCAGCATCAGCTTGGCGTAGGCCGGCTGTTGGATGTCGCCTGAGCCGAACGGCCACAAGCCGGCGATGGCGCGGAAGAGGGTCGACTTGCCCACCCCCGAAGGGCCGACAACCAGCGTCGGCTCTTGCGGAACGAGCACGAGATCGGCAACTCGGGCGAGCTTGCGGCCATCAGGCAGGGCGACCTCGACATTCGGCAGCGACAGATGCCCGCCAGTCGAGGCCGTCGTTGTTATGCGCGGCGTCCTTGCCTCCGCCGCCTTGGCGCGATCAAACGCGTCGTCGAACGACGTCAGCCGTTCGACGGTCGCCTTGAAGGCGGCGAGCCCGGTGTAACGGTCGACGAAAAAGTTCATCGCGCTGTTGACGTTGCTGAAGGCGTCCGCCGCCTGGTTGAACCGTCCGAAATCGACCTTGCCGAGGAAATAAAAAGGCGCGATGACGACATAGGGGATGATGGCGGAGATCTGGACGTAGAACTGCAGGAAGGTGTTGAGCAGGGTCCGCACCCAGATGATCCGCTGGACAGTGGTGAACACGTCGCCGAACACACGCCCCGCCCGATCGATCTCCCGTTCCTCGCCCTTGAGTAGAGCAATCTGCTCGCTGTATTCGCGTACGCGCGCGAGATCGAAGCGGAAGTTGGCTTCGACTGCCTGTTGGCGGAAGAACAGCCCCGACAAGGGATGGCCGATGAGCTGCATCACGCCGGTGGCGAAACAGGCGTAGAGGATCGCGACCCAGAACAGGAGGCCCGGGATCTTGAGACCGAAAATGGGCAAGTCCATGGTCCGCGAGATGCCCCACAGGATGATCGAGAACGCCACCAGATTGGTCGCGGTGGTGATTGCGGCGATGGTGTAATTGTAGATGCCGTCGTTGCGGTAGGAGCCGGCGGCGCCGGCGCCGCTGATGAATCCGCCGATGTCCTCCGAGATGCGCTGGTCGGGGTTGTCGGTGCCGGTGGTGTTCAGCGCGAGCTTGTAGTGCATCGAGTTCATGAGCCAGCGCGAAGTGTAGGACGCCGTCATCCAGCGCCGCCATTGCAGCACGAAGTTGAGCGAAACGTAGAACTCGAGCAGGAACGCCAAAATCGAAATCGTCACCAGGGGCGTGAAAACGCTGATGAGCTGATGCCAGAACGCAATCCGGTGGCTTTCGTCCGGCACCTGAATGGCGTTGCCGAAATCGCGGTAGAAGAAATTCAGCCGAACGCCGATCGCGACCTGGAACTGATTGACGAGGATGAGAAAGAAGACGCAGATCCTCGCATAGAGGCTCTGGCGCATTATCGTCTGCCCTAAAGGCCAGGGACGGATGGAAATCAGAGTCCGCGCGTCGAAGAACGGATCGGCGAGGGCCATGATCTTGCGCACGACAGGAATATGCGAAACGCCGAAGATGGCGACCATGAACAGCGCCGTCGCCAGCGGGAGGTAGCTCGGCAGCTGGTATTCCGCATAGGCGTGCGGCCAATAACCGAGGAGTGCAACGAGGTCGGCCAGCCCGAACAGCACCGTCTCGGCGGCGAACAGATCCATGAGCAGGGTGAGGAAGGTCGACATCTTCCACCGCGGCAGCGAAGCGACCGCCGCCAATACCGAGGCGCCGCCGATCAGAAGCGTCATCTCGTCTTCCTCGTAGGCGCCGACGACGAGGGCGAGGACGGCGAAAGCGGCGAGGCTCAACATGCGCAACATTGGGCGGGGACCTTGAGCGGGGGCAAAAGCGAAGAAAGCGCCCTAGCAGACGGGCTGGAGCATTAGAAGGGCGGCGGGGCAGGGGCGGGGATGAAATCTCGGCAATGTTGGGGTTGCGCTAATAAGCTATTTTGTCATGTGTTATTGTGTCTTTTCCAAGCCAATTCCAATTTTATCCAAATCCAGCCAAGCCCCGGCCAAGCCGAGCAAAATAGATCAAAGAAAAAGGCTTGGATTTCCTTGGATTCTCTTGTCCGAATTGAGCCTTTTCAATGGGTTGCAGCGACCCCCTGGGCAAAAAGTTCTTTCTCTGCTCCTTTCCACGCCGTTGGCTTTCGTGGCCCCCGGCGCGCTTCCGTCGCGATCAAGCCAAGGTACCACGACCTCTGATTTTCGCAAAGAAAAAGTCGACCCAGTTAAGCCACGAGAGGAGATCAAAGTGGTCAAAGCATTGAAGACGCGCCGCGCGCTAGGTTCGGCTTTCGCCGGGGTCATTCTCATGCTTGCCGGGGTAGCGGGCGGCGCATCCGCGCAGACAAGCGCGCCTCCGCCCGCCAGCGCCGAAGCGGCGACCGCCGACAACGCCATCCTCCTGACCGTCTTCCTCAAGCACGACCAGTCGCGTCCGCTCAGCGAGCTCAACGCCCAATTGGCGAGGCAGGGTTTCTACAAGGCCTTCCCACCGCCCGGGATCGAGGTGGTGAGCTGGTATGTCGAGATGGGCATCGGGCAGGTGATCACGCTTCGCCTGCCGGCGTCTCGGTTGAGGGAGGTCAACCGGGTGCTCGAGGATACCGCATGGGGCGCCTATCGGACCGAGTTCTATCCGACCTACGACTATAAGGCGATCGGCATGGCCGAGCACGAGAAGGCGCAATAGTCTGGGGCCTATGTTTGATCTTTCCTCGTCCGGCGGCATCGCTTCGGGTTCAGCGCGAGGGCGCGCCCCCTCCACCATACTTCGCATGGTCCCGCTCCCCCGCTTCGCGAGGGAGGAAAGTGCGCGGTGGGAGGGGCCCGACAATTAGCGTCGTTAGCCTGAAGCTGCGCCTTGGAGCCTCACGCCTGACCGGCGTCGGAGCCGTATCTGGCCTGGCGGGCGCGGATCACGGTTATCGTGAAAAGGGCGAGCGCGATGACCGCGAACGATACTCCGGTCGTCGCGGTGCCCAGCGCGTAGATTTCCGGCGTCGTGACGGTCGTCGTCAGCGCCTGGAGCTCCATCGGCAGCGTGTTGTGCTCGCCCATGGCCTGGCTTGAGCGCGCAATCTCGTCCCAGGAGAGGGTGAAGCCGAAAAGCCCGACGCCGATGACCGACGGCAGGATGATCGGCAGGATGACGAAGCGCAAAGTCTGCCACGGCGTCGCGCCGAGGTCGCGCGCGGCCTCTTCGTAGCGGGCGTCGAAGCGATTGAAGATCGCGAACATGACGAGGAGGCCGAACGGCAGCGTCCAGGTGAGATGGGCGCCAAGGCCGGAGGTAAAAGTCCCCATCGTCGTCTTCAGATCCCCGGCTAGCCACTCGGGCCCGTGGTTCTTGATGAAGTCGTCAAGCAGGCGGAATTCGAGCGCAATGCCGAGAGAGGTGACGATCGAGGGCACGATGAGGCTCGCGATCGCGACGAAGAACAGCAGGTCCGAGCCCTGAAACCGCTTGCGGAAAGCCAGGCCGGCGCTGAGCGAGAGCAGGACGGTGAGGATCATCACCACCACGCCGAGCTCGAGCGAGCGTTTGAAGGCGTCGCTGATGTCGACGATGCCGCCGCCGCGCCACAGCCTTTCGAACCAGTGGAGCGACAGGCCGTTCAGCGGGAAGGTGAGGCCGCCGCTCGGACCCTGGAACGACAGGATGAAGATGACGATCATCGGGCCGTAGAGAAACAGCACGAAGGCGGCGAAAAAGGCCGCGAGCCAGTAGAACGCCGGAGAGCGGCCCTCGCCCATCGTCAAAGCGCTCCGAAATGCGAAAAGCGGCGCGGCGCCGCCCCCACCGCCATGCTCCGCATGGTCCCCCTCCCCCGTTTTACGGGGGAGGACGAGGCGGCCCCTACGTGCGACGCGGTTGTTCCTCCCATGCCGCGAAAGGGCGTCCGGAAGGACGCCCGTCTCTCGACGGGCTTTGGCGGCGGGGGAGGGGGACCGGCCCAAGGCCGGTGGAGGGGGCGACCGCTCGGCCGGTTCATCCTCAGAGCTCCTTGCGCACGTCGACGATGCGGTTCAAGCCAACGATGATCATGAGCGTGACGGCCAGCAGAATGACCGCGTTCGCCGCCGCGGGCGGGAATTGCAGAGCGTTGAGCCGCGTCTCGACCACCTTGCCGGCGGAGGCGATCTGTTCGCCGCCCATGACGTCGAAGGTGATGAAATCGCCCATCACGATGGTGACGACGAAGATCGAGCCGATGACGATGCCGGGCTTCGACAGCGGCACGATCAGGTTCCAGAGCGTCTGCGTGGCGGAGGCGCCGGAATCGTAAGCCGCCTCGATGAGCCGGCGATCGATGCGCATCATCGAATTGAAGATCGGCACCACCATGAAGAAGGTGAAGAGGTGGGTGAAGGCCAGGCCGACCGAGAACGGGGAATAGAGCAGCCATTCGACCGGCTTGTCGACGAGATGGGCGCGCTCAAGCGCGAGATTGATGAGCCCGTTGCGGCCGAGCAGCGGAATCCACGAGATCATGCGGATCACGTTCGAGGTCCAGAATGGAATCGTGCAGACGAGAAACAGGACCATCTGCATGGTCAAGGTGCGCACGTAAAAGGCGAGGAAATAGGCGACGGTGAAGCCGATGATGAGCGTCGTCACCCACACGATGAAGCAGAATTTCACCGTCGACAGATATGTCTTCAGGATCGTGCAGAGATCCGGCAATTGCGTGAGGCAGCCCTCGAAGGTCTCGGTGTAGCTGCGCGTGGTGAACGACGGCAGCATCTCGTAATCGTTGTAGTCCCAGAAACTGACGATGACGACGAGGATGAGAGGGATGACGAAGAAGAACAGGAACACCAGGCCGAACGGCATGGCCTGAATCCATCCCGGCAGGCCGACGCGGTCGATGGCTTTCCTGGCCGCGCCCGCTTCGAGAGGCGCCGCCTTCGCCGCTGTCGCACTGGCGGTTGATACGGTCATCGGAAGGCCATCGTTTCGGGGGTTACACTTCCCGCCGGAGAGCGAAGTTCAATCCGGCGACGGACACGAGCGCCGCTCGCCGTATCATGCCCGAGCAAGCGAGCATCCAGCGCAGCGGCGCCTCGCTGTGGACCCCCGCTTTCGCGGGGGCGCCACGAACGGTCAAGGCGCGCGCTTGATCAAGACGCGATGAACTCATTCCATTTGCGGACCATGTAGTCGTTCTCGTCCATGACCGCGTTCCAGCAGGCGACGTTGCCCATGCGATCGTCGTAGGAGCCGCCGTCCCGCGTCGCGCCGGCCTTTTCGAGCAGCGAGCCGTCGGGTCCTTTGATGTCCTTTTCGGCGGGCTTGCCTTCCATCCAATAGGCCCATTCATAGGGCTCCATATTGGCCTTGGCGGTGGACAAGACCGCCGAATAATAGCCCTGGCGGTTGAGATAGGCGCCGGCCCATCCCGACAAGTACCAGTTGACGAACTCGTAGACCATGTCGGCCTGCTTCGGCGTCACGCCCTTGGACATGCAGAATCCCGACGCCCAGGAGCGATAGCCCTCTTTCAGCGGCTGGAAGATGCAGGGTATGCCCTTGGTGCGCACCGCGGTCACCGCGGGCGACCACATCGACTGGATGACCGTCTCGCCCGAGGCCATCAGATTGACGCTCTCGTTGAAGTCCTTCCAGAAGGCGCGGAACTGGCCGGCCTTCTTGGCTTCGGTGAGAACGCCCATGGTCATGTCGATCTCGGGCTTCGTCATGTTGCCCTTATCGGGATATTTGTACTTGCCGATCGACTCGACCACCATCGCGGCGTCCATGATGCCGATCGAGGGAATGTTGAGAATCGCCGCCTTGCCCTTGAATTCGGGGTTGAGCAATTCGGCCCAGTGTTCGATCGGCCGCTTGATGAGGTCGGGGCGGATGCCGA
>JBAUXQ010000011.1:0-5195 GCA_049584355.1 Roseiarcus sp.
CGTCTATATCGACTGGCTCCGCACGGCTGGCCACGAAGCTGAGGCCGAGCGCTGCGTCGGCCTCATGGCGCGCTCGCCGCTCGGCGCGCGCGTCGAGCTCAAAGGGCCGGTCGGCGAGCGCAATGTCTATGCGCTGAAGCCGCGCGGCCGGATCGCGGCGGTCGCGGCGACCCAGAGCGGCGGGCTGATCCAGATCGGCGCGATCCTCGCGACTGGCAACGATGCGATCGTCAATGCCGGCGAAACGCTGGCGCTGAAAAGGCTGCCGCCCGAGCTCGCTCACCGGATCGCGATGGCCTTCTACCCGCTCGAAGCGCCTCTGCTCGCCGGCGCCCTGTTCGAGGGCGAGGCCGACGCGCTTGCCGCCGCCTTGCGCCAGATCGCCGACCGCCCCGGCCCCATTGTCCGCCTCCAGGCGCTCACCCCCGCGCGCCTCGCGGCCGGCGAGGACTACAACCTCGCCGAACTGGTCGAGGAATGCGCGATCGCCACCAACACCGCCGCGGCAGGCGGCAACGCGAGCCTGATGGCGATCGGGTAGCTCAGGAGAAAGGGTCGCGCACGTCGAGCGACTGGAACTTCCGGAAATCGCGGTCGTTTGTGTAGAGCGTGCGGACGCCGTGCTGGAACAAAATCGCCGCGATATGAGCGTCAGGGACAAGATTACCCCGAACGGGCGTCTCACCCGCCACGTGTTTGTATGCGTCCACGAAGCCGACCAATTCAGACAGCGCGCGCACATGCGGCAATCCGACAAGCGCCGAGACGTTTCCAACCGCCTCGTCCGGCGACAAGGGGCTTGAGAAGATGCGCGGATGCGTGGCGATGCGGATATACGACATCAGCGTCGGCCAAGTAAGGCAGAGGATTTCCGGGCCGGCGGCGCAAGTCTCGACAAACCGGCGCGCTCGGAGATGACGGTCGCTCGCGTGATCCGATGCGTACAGGAGCACGTTCACGTCGAGGGAATAGCTCACCGCCGGTCCGCGTCGAGAGCGGCGTAGACCGCCTCCTTGTCGGCCAGGTCGACCAAGGATTTCATGGCGCGCGAGTTCCAGCGGAAGGAAGGACGGGCCCGCGACGGACGGCGGCGTGCGAGCGCCTCGGCGAGCAGTTCCGAGACAATGGCGCCCATCGATCGACCTTCCTTCTCATGGATGGCCTTGACTTCCCTCAGAATGGGGGCGTCGATATCGAGGGTCGTTCTCATGATGCGTGATGCTAAGAGGTTGGACATCTGATGTCAATCGATGGGTTTGATCCCGTTGCAAGCTTGCGCGGATCGATAGGGCGGCGCCCGCCAATACGCCCGCCATCCCGTCCTCATGACCAGCTTCAGCGCCAAGCGCCCTTGAGCCTGCTGCACTTCGGCAGAATCGATGGCGTTAGCGCACCCGCGTAAACCCAAAACAGCGCGCCCTAGCCGCCCAGCGATGCTCATTCGGGCTTGTCCGCAGGACTGGCCGGACTTAACCGATCGAATCGCGACCTCTCTCGCCAAGCGCGCTCGCGCCGACTAGGCTCCGCGCCGCTTGGCAAGCGGAGGCGAAACAGAATGCGGGCGATCGGTTACCGCAAAGCGAGTCCGGAACTCGACCATCTGGAGGCGTTCGACATTCCGCGGCCGAAGCCGGCGGGCCGCGATCTTCTTGTCGAGGTGCGCGCGGTGTCGGTCAATCCGGTCGACTACAAAGTCGCGAGCGGCGGGGGCCCTGGCGGCGGGTCCTCGGACCCGGACGGCGTCAAGGTTGTCGGCTACGACGCCGCCGGAGTGGTTGCGGAGATCGGGCGCGAAGCAAAGCTCTTCAAGCCCGGCGATGAAGTATTCTACGCCGGCAGCGTCGGCCGCCAGGGCGCGGACATGGAGTTTCATCTGGTCGACGAGCGGATCGTCGGCCGCAAGCCGCGCACGCTCGATTTCGCTGCGGCGGCGGCTTTGCCCCTGACGTCGATCACGGCCTGGGAGGCGATGTTTGACCGCCTCGACGTCGCGAAGCCCGTTCCTGGCGCGGCGCGGGCGATCCTGATCCTCGGCGGCGCTGGAGGCGTCGGCTCGATCGCCATTCAGCTGGCGCGGCAATTGACCGATCTGACGATCGTCGCGACCGCCTCCCGGCCAGAGACCGTGCAATGGGCGAAGGACATGGGCGCCCACCATGTCATCGACCATAAAAAGCCGCTTGCCCCGCAGGTCGCAGCGCTCGGTCTGGGCAGCCCCGCTTTCATCTTCTCGACGTCGCCGGTTGGCGGCCTCATCGCCGACCTCGCCGAATTGATCGCGCCGCAGGGACGCGTCGCTCTCATCAACGGCGAAGCGGCGGATCTTTTCGTCTTCAGGCCCAAGAGCGTGTCCATCCACCATGAGCTCATGTTCACTCGGCCCTTGTTTCAGACGGCGGACATGGATGCCCAGCATAGGCTTTTGAACGAGGTCGCCGATCTGGTCGACTCCGGGCGGGTTCGCTCCACCATGCGAGAGAATTTCGGACGCATCGACCCTGCGAATCTCATGCGCGCGATGGCCTTCCTCAAGTCAGGCCGCGCGGTCGGAAAGATCGTGCTGGCGGGGTTTTGAGGAAGGATCGGGGAGATGCTGCGCCAGAGCGCGACGCGCGATTGAAGCCTTAAGATGTTGACGGCGCGAAATCCTACTGACACGATGACGGATGCAATTCGAGATTCTGGGTGAAATATCCGGGATCGAGACTTTCGCCAAGGGCTTCGCGATTCGCGAGGTCGCGCGTCTCCGGCGAGTTTACGGCCGGGGTCGCTGGCGTCGCTCGCGTTCTGCTTCCCGACGGCTCAGTTCAACTCGCGGAGATCCACTGGTACGAAGCCGCCGGAATTGGACGCAAGGAATTCAAGATCAAACATCTGCTTTGAATAGCAGAGCCCGTCAATTCCCGGTCTATGGGTCACGCCGCCTCGAGCGCGAGGCCCTGCGCGGCCGGGGCGATCCGCAGGCGGCCGCTGCGGATCAGAATGTTCACATGCGCCAGCGCCTCGCTGAAGGCGAACACGAGCTGGTGCGGGTCGTCGATCCTGCGGCCGAAAATGACCGGCACCAGCTCGGCGACGGTCTGCGGCCCCTGCTTGCAGGCCTCGAGGATGGCCATGCAGCGCGCCTCGTGGTGGGCGATGAGTTCTTCGGCGCGGGCGCCCAAGCCCACGAACGGCAGGTTGTGCCCGGGCAGGACCAGCACGTCCTCCGGCAGATTCCGCTTGAGCGATTCGAGCGACCGCAGATAGGCGCCGAGTGGGTCGCCCTCCGGGTCCATCGCCTCGACGCTGACATTGGGCGAGATCTTGGCCAGCACCTGATCGCCGGAGAGGATGAGATTGTCCGCAGCCGAATAGAGCATCACCTGCTCCGGCGAATGGCCGGCCCCCGTCATCACCTGGAACTCGCGGCCGCCGATCCGCAGCCGGTCCTCGGCGATGAGGCGCAGAAACGTCCTCGGCGGCGCGGAGACCATTCTCAAATATTGCAATCCGTTGCCGAGCAGGAGCTCCGTGCTTTCCTCGGTCAGCCCATGCGAGCGGTAGAAGGAGCGATAGGGCTCCGATTTCAGGCCCTGCGGGTCGAGACGGATGTTGAGCGCGATCAGATATTCCGTCTCGCTCATCGCCAGCTTGAGGCCAAAGCGCTCGCACAGCCATCCGGCGAGGCCAACGTGGTCCGGGTGGAAGTGGGTGGCGATGACCCGCGTCAGCCTGCGCCCCCGAAGCGGCCCGGCGAGAAGCGCTTCCCAGGCGGCCCGCGACGGCGCATCGTCGATCCCCGCATCGATGAGCGCGAATCCGTCGCCGTCTTCGATCAGGTAGACGTTGACATGGTCGAGCCGGAACGGGAGCGGAAATCGCGCCCACAAGACGCCAGGACGAACTTCGATCGCTTCGCCGGGCTTCGGCGGAACGGGATTCGGAAACACGATCGTCTCGGGCATTGCACGGTTGGGCATCGTCCGGTTTCGTCCTTCGAGTGTTGCGTTCGCTCCGATCCGCGTCAGCCGAGCGGAAAGAAGCGCGGCGCGCCGGAAGCGTCGAGCTGGCCGCTCGCGCCGACCCCGTAGACGCCGCGCGCCGCATTATGCGGGTGCGCTGCGGCCTCGGCGAGGCTCAGCACCGGGGCGAAGCAGGCCTCGCTCCCCTCGAACAGCCCGCGCCAGTGAGCGCTCGGCCGGCTGATGAAGAGCGCGCGGAACCGCGCTTTCAGCGCCGGCCAGGCGGCGCGGTCGTATTGCGCTTTCGGGTCGACGTCCGCAAGGCCGAGCTTTTCGAGCAGCAGCGCATAGAACTGCGGCTCGAGCGCCCCAATGGTCACGTAGCGGCCGTCGGCGCAGGCGTAGACGTCATAGAAGGGCGAGTCGTGGAACATGCTCGAGCCCGCATCCATGAGCCCGGAGGCGCGCGCCGCGAGCGCGATGCCGCTGAGACTCGCCACGACGTCGATGATGGAACAGTCGATGACGCAACCTTTGCCGCTCCGCCCGGCGGCGAAAACCGCGCTCATCAGTCCGAACGCCAGCCCAAGCGCGCCGCCGCCGTCGCCGATGACCGTCGGCGGCGGGATCGGCGCCCCGTCCGGGCGGGCGGCAAGCGACAGCGCGCCGCTCAGCGCCAGATAGTTGAGATCGTGGCCCGCGGCTTGCGCCAGCGGACCGTCCTGCCCCCAACCGGTCACCCGGCCGTAGACGAGCCGCGGATTGCGCCTCGCGCATTCGGCGGGGCCGAGGCCGAGGCGCTCCATGACCCCCGGCCGGTTGCCCTCGATCAGCGCGTCAGCCGTCTCGACGAGGCCCAGCGCCTTCTCGACCAATTCCGGACGCTTGAGATCGAGGGTAACGATCCGTTTGCCGCGCCGAAGCGGCTGGTCGGAGAGCGGGCGCTCCGGACCGCCGATGGCCGTCTTGTTTGGGCGGACGACCGCGACAACCTCGGCGCCGAGGTCGGCGAGCATGCGGCCGGCGAGCGGACCTGGACCGATGCCCTCGAACTCGACGACGCTCAGGCCCGCAAGCGGACGAATCATTGTCGGGGCCCCAAGCGTCGAATCCATGTGCGGCTCATTACCTCGACCGCCCGTCCGAGGACAGAGACGCGCGGGAGCCTCAAACTCGTTCCGGGAACAGCGCCTTGAGGCCCTGCGGCGACGCTTCGGCGACGCCGCGCTCGGTGATGAGCCCGGTCACCAG
>JBAUXQ010000012.1:0-3114 GCA_049584355.1 Roseiarcus sp.
GAATAGCATTAGCACGGATTCTGTTTTTCGTAAAGGAATTACACGCGGGCTTTATTCGCGCGAACGGTTCGTTGATCCTGCCCCGGCTTCGAGCGGCGGAGGGGCCGGCGTCTGGACATCGGTGACAAAACGACGCAAAGACTGACCTCGACTTTTCGGGGTCGCCGAGCTGCGAGCCGCGACCGGCCGGCCCAGCCGGCGGGTGTTCGGCCCGCCCAGGCCCGAACCGGCAAATCGGAATGGCGCCCCCGACAGGCGCGCTCCCACCTGACAGGAAGCTCGGCGCAGGCGCTTCGGAAATGGTCTTTTCCTCGATAACGTTCCTGTTCTATTTCCTGCCCATCTTTCTGGCTTTTTATTTCCTCACCCCGACGATCAAGGGCAAGAATGTCGTCACGCTGTTGTTCTCCCTCCTTTTCTACGCCTGGGGAGAACCGCGCTTCATCCTGGTCCTTTTGTTCTCGATCGTCTTCAACTTCTTTGCCGCGCTGATCATTGACGAACGAGAGGGCGCGGCCCGCCGAGTCGCGCTCGCCGTCGCGGTGGCGGGAAATCTTCTCGTCCTCGCGGTGTTCAAATACGCCAATTTCGTCACCGGCAATCTCGCAGCGCTGTTGTCTCCGTTCGGATTGGCGCTGGCGAGGACCAATATCGCCCTTCCGCTCGGCATCTCGTTCTTCACCTTCCATTGTCTCTCCTACATCATCGACATCTACCGGCGGCGGTTCAGGGCCAACCGCGATCCGATCGACATCGCTCTCTATATCTCCCTGTTTCCGCAGTTGGTCGCCGGACCGATCGTCCGCTACAAGACTGTCGCCCGCCAATTGGACGCCCGCAGGTTTACGCTTGCCCGAGTCTCTGTCGGCGCGCGCATTTTCATCATCGGCCTGGCGCAGAAGGTCCTGGTGGCCGATGTCGTCGCGCCCCTGGTTCAAGTCGCTTTCGACCAGGTTCCCAATCGGTCTTTGGTCGAGGCGTGGATCGGGCTCATTGCGTACACGGTGCAGATCTACTTCGATTTCGCCGGCTATTCGAACATGGCGATCGGATTGGGCGTCGTGCTCGGATTCACCTTTCCGCGCAATTTCCGCATGCCGTATACGTCGCTCTCGATCACCGAGTTCTGGCGCCGCTGGCACATCTCGCTGTCATCCTGGCTGCGCGACTACCTTTATATTCCGCTCGGCGGCAACCGGGGCGGGAATGCGCAAACCTATCGCAACCTCGTGATGGTGTTCCTGCTGTGCGGCTTATGGCATGGCGCGAATTGGACCTTCGTCCTGTGGGGCGCGTGGCATGGCGCCTTCCTGGTGATCGAGCGGCTAGGCCTGCAATCGGTTCTCGCCCGGCTGGCGACGCCCGCCCGTTGGGCCTATGCGCTCCTTGCGGTCATGGGAGGCTGGGTCTTGTTTCGCTCCGCCAATCTCTCCGACGCGGCGGGCTATTACGCCAGCCTCTTCGGCGGGCACGGAGCGGCCGAGCTCAGCTTCGACATGCACGACGCGCTGAGCGAACGGGCGATTGCGACGCTCGTCATCGGTTGCGTTCTCGCGGTGGTCCCAAGATGGTTTCCCCGATGGCCGGCGCCGCTTATCCTGCGCGCCTCGGCCGACGTGACGGTGACCTTCGCGCTGCTGATTTTTTCGATGATCACCGTCGCGGCCGGGGCTTATAGCCCGTTCCTGTACTTCCGGTTCTGAGCTGGAATGCTGTCGCGCCATCGCCGATATTTCGCCATTCTGGCTTTCGCGCTGCTGGCGACGCCGCTCATCGTCGGACTCGTCAGGCCCGATAGCCCCGAGCTCATCCTCAAGGAAGGGCGCATGCTGGCGCCCGCCCCGCAGGCGCCTCGCAGCCTCGAGGCTCTGCGCGCGTTTCCGGGCGCGGCCGACGCCTATCTCAAGGATCATTTCGGCCTCCGGCAGACGATGATTCACACCCAACGCGACCTGTCCCATCCGGTGCTCTACGGCAACGAAAAGGCGCTCATCGGCCGCGACGGCCGGATGTTCTACCTTGGCAGGGACATGGTGCGTCAGAGCGCCGGGCTTGTTCTGCGCGACCAGAAGGTCGCCGATGCGGCCGACATGCTGGCCGAGATGCACGGCGCGCTCATGAGGCGTGGCGCAAGCCTTCTGGTGGCCGTGGCGCCGAATTCCTCGACCATCTATCAGGACGATCTTCCGCTTTGGGCGCAAAAGCAGGGACGGAAAACCGAGTACGACCTCTTTCTCGCCGATCTTGCGGCGCGCGGGATCAAGTCGGTCGACTTGAGGCCGGTGATGGAGAACGCCCGCGCTGACCGCGAGGCTTACCTCATGCACGACACCCACTGGACCGCGCGCTCGGCGGTGCTCGCGTTCAACGCTATTGTTGAGGCGGACGGCCATCCGGACTGGCGGCTCGACCCTCAGTCCTCGATCGGCCCGCCGTCCGAGCGCAAGGGCGGCGACGTCGCGCGGATCATCGGGGTCGAGGATGAGGTGAGCGAAACCGTCCGGGAGCTCGCGCTGCCTTCGGGAGGAACGAGCCAGGACCTGTCGCCAGGGCCGATGCCCGATTGGGTTCTGTCGTCCGGCCGGCCCGGCCCGACGATCATGGTGATCGGCGATTCGTTCACCGCCGCCTATTTTCCGCCGATGCTCGCCCAGCATGCCGGGCGCGCCATCTGGCTCAATCATCGCGAATGCGGCTTCGACTGGAATTGGATCGACAAGCTCCAGCCGGACGAGGTG
This sequence comes from Roseiarcus sp., assembly GCA_049584355.1. Classification (GTDB taxonomy): domain Bacteria; phylum Pseudomonadota; class Alphaproteobacteria; order Rhizobiales; family Beijerinckiaceae; genus Roseiarcus. Next base: position 2,739 of record JBAUXQ010000012.1, read on the forward strand.
TGGTGGATGCCGACCGAGCGCTTCCTGATTTGCGACGAGGGCGTTCGGCCTCTCAACTTCGCCGGATCGGGTGAAGATCACCCCCCTGTCGTCGGCGGGACATCCCCGGATTAGAGCGCGCGACTCGGCGCCGATGGTCCGGAACCGGCGTCAGTCATTGGCGTAGAGCCGGAAGCCGCGGCGGTCTGCTTGCGGCTCCTCCGGGCCCGGGTCGTCGGGCGCCATCGACGCCGGATCGATAATGACGCCCGCGCGGGCCGCGGAAACGACGGCGGGACTTTGAGCGGGCGCGGCGTGGCGTTCAGGCTCGACAGTCCGCAGCGTGGGCGCAGGCGTCGGAGCGGGCGCAGGCGCGGCGATCTGCTCGACCACCGGC
>JBAUXQ010000013.1:0-4918 GCA_049584355.1 Roseiarcus sp.
GTTTAGGCTTCGGATGCCCTGCCCCCAGGCAAGTCCATCACTCGCGCCGGGCCACCATCCGAAGCCTGGACAAGAGCCGACATTGCAGGCGAGGCTATCGACGGATTCGATCAGGTTCGACCAAACTGATCACCATCCGATCGCCTTCGCGTTCGCCGCAGATCGCATCAGGCCCTATCTCGGAGGATGGAGAGCCGTCCCGCTCACCCAGGTGAACAGCTATGAAGGTCGTGGAGGCGCCTGCTCGGCTAAGGTGACCCTTTGAGAATTTCGCACGCTCCACGCCAACGGCCGTAACCACTCTCATGCCGGAATGTCGCCAGGGTGCAGTTCGAGAGCGACCTCGTAAACGCCAGGGCGGGCAGTTACGTGGAAGCCCGTGAAGTAAAGCCCCAACGGTGCTGGCGTCGTTGGAGAATGACATCGGCGGAGAGTTCGTCCAGTCATACGATCTTCGCCTGACCTCGGATGCGAACGGACGAGCGCAGCGGCGTTTTCGGCTTCGGCCAGTCAAGGAGAAGCCACAGCGATGTTAGTCCATGCGCCAAACACCCCCTCGCGTTTCGTTAGCAGGCTATGACCATGCGTCTGAGCGGTCGCGACAAGCACCACATCATGAAAGCGATAGCGGGGGAGCCCGGTATGGCAATGGGGAAGGAGCTTGCCGTAACCGTCCGGCATAGGCCGCGGGGGCTGGCGCTCGGGGCCGAGATCAGCACTCCTCGCGCGGGCTTCGTTTCCCGGTGGATCTTGATGAGCTCGACGAGGCTGTCGACGCCGTCGTCGGTGAAGGCCATGACGCTTTCGTCGCCGAGGCTCAGGACCCAGATGAGGCCGTCCTTGGGCTCCATTTCGATAGCGACGTCGAAAAGGAAGTCGACGTCCTCGCCGAGGTCTTTGGCGACGCGGTCGATGGTCCTGACGCGGGAGACCTTGTTTACGTGCATGGGTCAGGCCGCGAGCGCCGCGATGGCCTTAGGCCGCGGCCGCCAGTTCCAGGGCAGCAGTTCGTCGAGCCGATGCGCGGGATGGCCGGCGATGCGTGAGAGGACATCGGCGAGCCACGCCTGCGGATCGACGCCGTTCATCTTGGCGGTGACGATGAGACTGTAGATGGCTGCGGCGCGCCGCCCTCCGCGATCAGACCCGCAGAATAACCAGGATTTTCGCCCGAGCGCCGCACAGCGCAGCCCGCGCTCAGCGGCATTGTTGGACATGCACACGCGCCCGTCGTCGAGGAACAGCGTGAAGGCCGGCCAGCGGTTGAGCATGTACTGGATCGCCTTCACCAGGTCGTGCCCGCGCGACAGCCTCGCCGCCTGCTCCCGCATGTAGGTCATGAGATCATCGACCAGGGGCCGGCTTTCGGCGCGGCGGACCGCCAGGCGCTGTTCGGAGCTCCTGCCGTTGATCGACCGCTCGATCGCAAACAGCGCGTCGATGCGGCGCACCACCTCGATGGCGATCGGCGACAGCGGGATCTCGCTCTTTCCGACGGCCTTGCGGCGCGCGTTCTCCTCGACATCGGCCAGAACGAAGAACTTGCGCCGTGCATGCGCCCAGCACGCCGCCTCCCGGATCGGGCCGGGCTTGCGGTCCGCGAGATAGAGCTTGTTGTAGCCGTCGTAGGCGTCCGCCTGCAGGATGCCGGCGTAACCCGCGAGATGCGCCTGCGGATGCTCGCCCCGCCGGTCGCGCGAGTAGTGGAAGATCGCTGCCGGCGGCCCGGCGCCGCCGAACGGCTGATCGTCGCGGACGTAAATCCAGAGCCGGCCGGTGTCGGTCTTGCCTTTGGCCAGCACCGGCACGGTCGTGTCGTCGCCGTGCAGGCGCTCGGCCGCCATGACGTGGGCCTCGATCAGGCGCCGGAGCGGTTCGAGCGCCGTGTAGACCGCGCCCACCGCGTCGGCCATGGTGGAGAGCGCGATCGGCGCGCCCTCGAGCGCATAGCGGTCGGCCTGCCGGTTCAGAGGCTGGTGCTGGCCGAACTTTTCGAACACGATCATCGCCAGCAGGCTCGGGCCCGCCCAAGCCCTCGGGATCACGTGGAACGGCGCCGGCGCCTGGCTGATCTTCTCGCAGTCCCGGCAGGAGAACTTCTCCCGCACCGTCTCGATCACCTTCCACCGCCGGGGCGTCGTCTCCAGCGTCCGCGTCACGTCCTCGCCGAGCTTGTGCAGGCGATGGCCGCCGCAGCAGGCGCAGACGGTCGGCGGATCGATCACCATCCGCTCGCGCGGCAGATGGTCAGGAAAGGTGTCGCGCTCGGCGCGGCGGCGGGTGAAGGGGCGCACCGTCGTCGTCTTCGCGGCCGCCTGTTCCGCCGCCAACTCGTCTTCAGTGGCGCTCGCCTCCAGCTCTTCGAACTCGAGCGCCAACTGGTCGATCAGCCGCACCGACCGTTCCGACCTCTGCCCGTAGATCTGGCGTTGGAGCTTCGCGATCTGCAGCTTCTGCGCGGCGATCAGCGCCATGTCTTCCGACGCCTTCGCCCGCGCGACCGCCAGCTCCGCCGCGACTTCCAGGCCCCGCGCGCGCTCGGCGACAAGCGCCGCTTTCAGGGCGGCGACGTTGTCGGGAAGGGCCTCGGAAGCGGGAGCCATGCGACGCAGGGAATCACAAATTGATTGATTTGAGGCGCCCTAAAATGCGTCTGACCCCATGTTTTTCTTCGCTTCCCGAGGCTCCGCCCTTCGTCTCAGCCGGCGCTCTTCGGCCTCCATGTCAGTTGCGGATTCCGCCAGTCGATTCCTTCGAGCATGTAGGCCATCTGCCCGGCCGAGATCGAAACGACGCCCCCCTTCGCCGACGGCCAGATGAACTTTCCGCGGTCGAGCCGCTTCGCATACAGCGATAGCCCGAGGCCATCGTGCCAAAGGATCTTCGCCAGGTCGCCTCTGCGACCCCGGAAAATGTAAAGATCGCCGCAGTGCGGATCGCGCTTCAACTGCTCCTGAACCTGAAGCGCCAGACCCTGCATGCCGCGGCGCATGTCGGTGTGGCCCGCAGCGATCCACACCCGCACCCCGCTCGGCATCGGGATCATCGTTCGCCCAAGACGCTCAGAACTCGCCGAAGCGCGTCGGCGTCGACGTCGTTGTCGACGCGCACGCGGCTTCCGGAGCCGAGTTCGATCTCGATGACGCCGGACTTCGCTCGTCTTCCGTTCGTCGCCGGGCGCGACGGTCTCGCCGCTTCCGACAGGGGCGGCGGCGCCATCGCGTCGATCTCAACCGGCAGCAAGATCGAGCCGTCTCTCCCGGAGGGGGCCGCCCTGCGCGCCAGCCTACGCCACGTGAAAAGCAGGCTCTGAGCTACGCCGTGCCGCCGGGCGACCTCGCTCACCACGGCCCCTGGCGCCAGCGCCTCTTCGACGATCCGCGCCTTCTCGTCCCTGTTCCAGCGCCGTCGGCGCTCGACCCCGAGAACCTTCCCATCCATCTCTGCGCGACCTTAAGGCTAGCCCTAAGGTCACACCCTTCACGACCGCGCAGCCCGCGAGCAAGGCGGCCGCCCCCGGACGGTTACATTTAATCGGAGGCGCGTGTTTGAGAATATCCATTTAAATTGACAATATGGCCTGCCGAAGCCAGTTAAATTGAGAGTTTGTTACTCTAACCTTTTCTTGGATTCGGCGGCCGACATTGGGCGGAGAGCGTCCAAATTCCTATGTGAGACAGCTTGGTTTTAAGCTCAGGTGAGCTGCCCCCGGTTTCTCTGGACAGCTATTTGTCAGAGAGGAGACCGGGGTGATGAAGGCCATGAGACGAGAAATCGAAGGCACTGATGTTGCTGTTGCGCCTGTGGTCAGCGAGGGCGGGCGGAGCCCGTCCACGCTGTCCACAGGTTTGCCGGGTATGACGCCGAACCCTTCGACGATCGGGCGGTTGGCGCCCGGCCAGCGTTGGAGCGTGGGGCGCAAGCGGGAGGTCGTGTTGCGCCCGCTTCGCGGCGAGTCCGTGGAGCTTCTGTCGTGGGAGCTTGGCGTGCCGATCTACAAGCTCGAACAATGGCGGGAGAAGGCGGACGCCGCCCTGGACGGCGCGCTGAAGGAGCGCGAAAGCGACCCCGCGAGCGGCGAACTGGCCGCCGCGATGCAACGCATCGGCGAGCTCAGCATGGAGGTCGAGCTGCTGCGCGCCAGAATCGGGCGTCCCGGCCCTTTGGCCCGCAGGAGGTCGCGGTGATGGCCGAGGCGACGTCATCGACCACCGGCCGCCGCTATGGCGTGGCCCGGGTCTGCCAGATCTGGGACCAGCCGCGCTCCTCCTTTTATGCCGCGCGCGCGCCGCGGGCCCAAGCCCAGCGTCGGCGACGAGGCGTTGCTCGCCGCCATCCACGCCGACCTCGAGCGATTCCCGTGGACCGGCGAAGGACACCGGAAGGTCTGGGCCAGGCTGCGCGCGATCGATGGCGTGCGGGTGTCACGCAAACGCCTGCTGCGGCTCATGCGCGAGCATGGCCTGCTGTCGCCCCATCGCGCTCGCACGCGCTCCGACGCGCCGCACGATCGGCGAATCGTCACCGAGGCGCCGAATGTGATGTGGGCGACCGACGCGACCCAAATCGCCACCGTCCAGGACGGCAAGGTCTGGCTGTTCGGCGTCGCCGAGCACTGGAACGCCGAGCTGCTCGGTTGGCATGTCGCCAAGCGCGGGACCCGCTTCGAAGCTCTTCAGGCCGTCGGCATGGCGGTGCGAAACCAGTTCGACCGCGTCGACGCCGGCGCCGCCCGCGGCCTGGCGCTGCGGCATGATCACGGCAGCAACTTCATGTCGGACGCTTTCCAGAAACAGATCCGCTCCTGGGGCATCGCGCCGAGCTACGCCTTCGTCGGAGAGCCGCAAACCAATGGCGTCATCGAGCGCTTGTTCCGAACCCTCAAGGAGCAGATCGTGTACGGACGTATCTTCCAGAC
>JBAUXQ010000014.1:0-1635 GCA_049584355.1 Roseiarcus sp.
GCGAGGCGGTCGAGGAGAAGGTGTCGCTCTCCGACCGGTTCGGCCTCTGGCTCGGCTTCCACCATTGCAGCCAGGACGATTATCTCGCCATGGTCATGGGCTACGCCAAGCATTTCCGGCTCGACGCGCCGCCCGACAAGCTGGAAGCCGAGGCGCTGGAATGGGCGACGACGCGCGGCTCGCGCTCTGGGCGCACGGCGTGGCAATTCGTCCAGGATCTCGCCGGGCGGCTCGGCAAGCCCCTCAATTTGTAGGCGCCTTCAGCGTTGTAGCGCTGGAGAAGCCCCTCGCCGGGGAGGCCACCCGACCAGAATCAGGCCGACCATGACCAGCGCCGCCGCCATGGCGAGGCCGTCGCTCGGCGTCTCGCCTAGGACGACCGCGGCGGCGGCCACGCCGACCAGCGGCGTCACGAATCCGAAGGCCGACAGCTGGGCCGCCGGGTAGCGCCCGAGAAGCCAGATCCACAGCGCGTAGGTGACCCCGACGATCCCTGCGCCTTGCCAGATCAGCGCTGCATAAGCCGAAGGCGACAGGTTCTGCGGCACGCGTTCGCCGAGCGCCCACATAGCGACGGGACAAATGATCGACGCCACCCCGATCTGATAGAGAAGGGTCTTCGTCGGCTCGATGCGGGCGAGCTTGGTGCCCTTGATCAGGAGCGTCGAGCTCGTCCAGAGCAGGGCGGCGAGAAGGGCCATCGCGTCCCCCGCCGGGTGCGCGACGCCCCAGCGCCCAATGAACTCGCTCGCAACCCCAAAAAACGCAAGACCGAGTCCGATCCATTGCAGGGGCCGGAGATGCTCGTTCTTCAGCAGGAAAGTCGTTCCGAGCGCAACGAGAAGCGGCGCGACATACAGAAACACGATCGAATGCGACAGAGTGGTCCAGCGCACCGCTTCGAACAGCGCCGCGAATTGAGCGACGAAGAGCAGCCCCAGCAGGGCGCGGATCGCCTCTGTTCCATCGATGCGGAAGATCGCCCGTTTGGTCACCGTCGCGTAGATGACGATGCACAAGCAACCAATCGCGCACCGAGCGCCGGACAGCGCGAACGGCCCAAGCTCCGCGAGAGCCGCTTTGAGGATGATGGGATTGAATCCCCAAACGACGCTGAGCGACACAATCGTCGCCACGCCAAAACGATCGAGGGACTGCGTCTCGCCGTTCACTCCTCTTTGTTGCGCCATTCGCGTTGTCGGTGCAACAGAGCACGGCGCACGTCCCGGTTGCGCCGGTCGTAAAACTAACGCCGCGACAGAGAAAAGGCGAAGGGCGGCGGGCCTTTCCTTGGACCCGCCGCCCTCGTTGTCCCTCGAAGGATGGTCTTGTCTCGCGGAAATCCTCGAAGGTCAGGTTTGCCAGGCAGGGGCCTGGATCCCGTCCGGCCTCGTCAGAGACCGGCGAGATAGTTGGTTGGATCGACCGGGGTCGATCCCTTGCGCAATTCGAAGTGGAGCTGGGGCGCGTTGACGTTGCCGGTGTCGCCGGACTTGGCGATCACCTGCCCGCGCTTGACCTGCTCGCCGCGCTTGACGTCGAGCTCGCCGTTATTGCCGTAAGCGGTGACGAAGCCGTTGGGATGCTTGATCAGCACGAGGTTGCCGTAGCCTTTCAGCCCGTCGCCCGAGTAGA
>JBAUXQ010000015.1:0-5098 GCA_049584355.1 Roseiarcus sp.
GCGCTTGGGCGACCGTCGTGGGCGCGGGCGTCGCCGGCTCTGGCGCTGTTGCGACGGGCGGAGCGGACGGGATCCGGTTGAGGGTCGACCAGAAATAGGACAGGAAGCCGACCACGACCAGCGCACCGAGCGCCGGCCACAGCCAGCGGGCTATGCCGCGCTGTTCAGGCGTCCGGCTCGGCGGGGCATCGACTCGTCGCGGAGTAACCGCCGCCGCCGGCGCCGGCGAAAGGAATCTCGTAACCTCCGCGGGTACGCCCACGGGGATGGCGCCGCCGGGGGTCAGGAGGCCGACGATTTTCGGCAACGCATAACCCATCGCGGCCGCCGCGACGCCCTGCGAAAGGCCGAGCCGGTTCGCGACGCCGCCCAGAGCGGTAGAGCCAAGCGTTTGCTGGACGCGCTCGGCGGCGAGCGGAGCCGCGTCGGGACGGCCGAGCCAGGAGGCGACCTCCGAGGTCAGCCCGCCTGATTTGAGGGTGTCGAGGAAGCCGCCCACGCCGCCGGGCGAATTGGCGATCATCGCAAGAACTTCCCTGACGAACGCGCGGGCGTTGGCGCCAAGTCCGTAGCGGCCGGCCAAGTCGTCGACAAGCGCGTCGAACATCGCCATATCTTCCTCCCTAGCGTCGCTCGCAACCTTAAGCTTCGCAGAGGACAATGACCACTCGATAGCGGCGAAAAGCCGCTGGATTCGTGAACGGGCTCTCGCCGCGGCGCGCCTCTTATCCCATGAGCCCCTTCGCCCCGGCGTAGTACAGAAGCGCGATCGTCTTGGCGTCGGCGATGGCGCCGCGCTCGATCATCGCAAACGCCTCGGCGAACGGGATCTCGAGGACCTCGATGTGCTCGTCGTCGTCGACGCCGCCGCCTTTTCCGGCGCGGTCCGCTTCACCGTAAGGAGCGACGAAGCAGGCGATCTTTTCCGTCATGCCCCCGGGGCTCATATAAGCGTCGAAGGCGTGGACAGGCTCGCGGATCACGATCCCCGTCTCCTCGAGGGCCTCGCGGACGGCGCAGATCTCCGGCGCGTCGCCGTCCAGCATCCCGGCGCAGGCCTCGATCGTCGCCAGCGCCCCATCGCTAAGATAGGCGCCGGCGCGGAACTGCTTGACCAGCGTGACGACGCCGCGCTTCGGATCATAGAGCAGCACCGCAGCGGCTTTGCCATGCCGATAGACCTCATGCGCGAGCGTGCGCGTCGAGCCGTCGTCCTCGATGACCTCGATCTCGGTGCGAGTGAGATCGAACCGGCCTCTGGACAGGAGCGTTTCGCCGATCACGCGAGCGGCTTTGGCCATCGCATGGCGCCTAATAGCGGAACTGTTCGCCCAGAATCCGCTCGTCGAGCGAATGGCCGGGATCGTGGAGCAGGATGAGCGACGTCGCCTTGTCCATCGCCACGTCGACTTCGACCACGCGGCGGATTTCGAAGTGGTCGGCGGCGGCGGCGACCGGGCGCTTGTCGGCTTCCATCACCTCGATGGTTACGCGCTGCGAGTCCCTCAAGAGCGCGCCGCGCCAGCGGCGGGGGCGGAAGGGCGAGAGCGGAGTCAGCGCCATCAGCGGCACGCCAAGCGGCATGATCGGCCCGTTGGCGGAGAGGTTATAGGCGGTCGAGCCGGCCGGCGTCGCGACCAGGACGCCGTCGGCGATCAATTCGTCGAGCTGCGTCTTGCCGTCGATCTCGATGCGCAGCTTGGCCGCCTGATAGGTCTGTCGCAGCATCGACACCTCGTTGATCGCCCGCGCCGTCGTCTCCGCGCCATGGACATCCCGCGCGCGCATGATCAGTGGATGAATGATCGCCGGCAGCGCCGCCCGAAGGCGCTCGCGCAGGCCCACTTCCCAATAATCGTTCATGAGGAAGCCGACCGACCCGCGGTTCATGCCGAAGATCGGCTTCGGCGACTTTATCGTCTTATGCAGGGTCTGCAGCATCAGGCCGTCGCCGCCGAGCGCGACGATGACATCGGCCTCGTCGAGCGGGCTGTCGCCATAGAGCGCCTTGAGCCTTTCGAGCGCTTCGTTGGCTTCCTTCGCGCCGGACGACAGGAAGGCGATCGTTTGCGTTCGCACCGCTGGCGTAACGACCGACATGCTCACTTCCCTGTCTCGCGCGCCACGCTGTCTTATCCGAGCGCTTAGCGTTTCGGAAGCGGCGCGCTCAACTTCCGCGGAGGCGCCGTGGGCTCGGGGATGCGATGGCGGCGCGGCTCGAGGCGAACTGGCAACCCGCGCTCAGGCCTCGGGCAGGATGTGAGCGGCCTTGCGCGCGGCGCCCTCGGGGGTCGGCAGTTTGATGAGGAACCGCGCGCCGCAATAGTAGTCGTCCGCTTTGGCCGGCGCGAGCGCGATTGCCCCACCGTTTCGCGTCACCAGGTCGGCGGCGATCGCGAGGCCGAGGCCGGCGCCGGCCTGGCTCGTCGACTTGTGGAACGGCTCGAAGATCCGCGCGGCCTGATCGGCCGGAAAGCCGGGACCGGTATCGCTGATCTCGATCAGCGCCAGCCCGTCGGTGCGAATGGCGGCGAAGCGGATGGCTTTCGGATGTCCGTCCTCGGCGCCCTTGGCCATCAGCGCCTGGGCGGCGTTGCGGCTCAGGTTCTCGAGCACGCGCAGGATGTGGTCGGGGTCGGCATAGAGGTCGAATCGAGGCGGAATGTCGATGTCGTAGTCGATCGCCTCTCCGCTTTCGGCCTGCGCCGACTCGACCGCCTGCCGCACGAGCTCGCTCAAGTCGAACCGTCGACGCGATGGAGGCAATTCGCGGCCCGCGCCATAAGTCAGCGTCGACTGGCAGAACTGGATCGCGCGATCGAGGGTCGCGACCAGCCGGGGCGCGAGCCGCTGGGCGAGCGGATCGGGGATTGTCGCAAGGCGATCCGAGATGAGCTGGGCGGCCGACAGCATGTTGCGCAGGTCGTGGTTGATGCGTGCGACCGCCATGCCAAGCTCGGCCAAACGTTTGCGCTGCGCCAGTTCGTGCGCGAGCGACCCTTGCATGGCGGCGAGCGCCGTCTCGGCCCGGCCGATCTCGTTGCCCCGGCCGCTCGGCGCGATCACTCGCGAGGCGTCCTGCGGACTCTCGCCAAAGGCGATGATGTTCGATGTCAGGCGGCGCACCGGCCGCAGCACCATGCTCCATAGCGCCGCCCACAGCACGCAGGTGACGACGGCGGCGATGGTGAGGGAGATGTTGAGGAAGTTGTGCGAGACGCGCCATAGCGCCTCGATCAGCGGCGTCTCGTCGAACGTCACCTCGATCGCCGCCTCATCGGGCGGCGCGGAGGAAGCGACCTTGGCGATCGTCCCGGGGGCCGTGAAGAGGGCGTGAAAGGTCGCCTCGATGCCGTCGAAATAGGAGCTGTCGTCGGCCGCGATCGCCTCCGCGGCGTCAGGCGAAAAGCCGGGAAGGACGAGCTCGCGGCGCCCGGCGGGCGTCACGATCGCGATCGACTTGACGCCGACGCTGTTCAGAATTCTTCGCGACAAGTCCGCGGGCGGGGGCGTAGCCCCGTCGGCGTTGAAGGCTTCCACAGCCGTCTGGGCCGCGGCGATCTTGTTGTGGAGCCACATCTCACGAAAGGCGACGAGACGGGTCACATAGAAGAGGCCCATCGCCAGCAGGACGAAGCTGACCGTGACCGCGAGAACCCGCCCCGCGAGTCCGAAGCCACGCCAAGACGTCGCGGCGGCCGTGATCTTGGCGCGCCGGGCGAACGCTTCCGCGAGGGCGGGCGCTTGCGCGCCGGTTTGGCTTCGAGCCGGGAGGTCCAGCATGGTCTGTTCAGGCTGCTTCAGGTCTTCAGTTCATCCTCGATATAGGCATTGATTATAGCAGAAAAGTTGGCGTCGGCGTGAAATCCGAGGCTTTTCGCCCGCACGGGGTCGAAATCTCGCGGCCAGCCGGCGACGATCCGGGCGATCGTCTCGTCGGGCTCGCGGCGGATGAGGCTTGCCGTCTTGGCGCCTGCGATGGCGCTGAGCGCCTCGATCTGCTCGCCGACGGTGACGCTCACTCCCGGCAGGTTGAGAGACCGGCGGGCGCCGAGCAGGGAGAGATCGAGTTCCGCCGCGCGCAGGAGGAACTCGACTGCGGCGCGGGGCGAGGCGTGCCAGTGGCGGACCTCGTCGCCGACCGGCAGGATCGCCTCCTTGCCTGCAAGCGGCTCGCGGATGATGCCGGAAAAGAACCCGGAGGCGGCCTTGTTGGGCGCTCCGGGGCGCACGCAGATCGTCGGTAGGCGGAGGCCGATGCCGTCGAAAAAGCCGCGCCGCGAATAGTCGGCGAGGAAAAGCTCGCAGATCGCCTTCTGGGTTCCGTAGCTGGTCAAGGGCGCGGCGATGAATTCGTCGCCGATCTTCGCGGGGAACGGCGCGCCGTAGACGGCGATCGAGGAGGTGAAAATGAGGCGGGGCCGATAGGCGCCGCCGGCAAGCGCCTGCTCGCGCCGGATCGCCTCGAACAATGCGTGGGTTCCGCCGACATTGATTGCGTAGCCCTTGTCGAAATCCGCCTCGGCTTCACCGGAGACCACCGAGGCGAGGAGGAAAATGACATCCGGCCGCGCCGCAGTCAGCTTGGGCGCGACGTAAGGCGCCGCGATGTCGAAGGCCTCGAGCGCGACCGGGAAGGGCGCGTTCTCAAGCGGCTGCGGCGCGACGATGTCGACGAGGTGCGCGTGGTCGATCGTTTTGCCCGCAAGATGACCATCGCGGGCGAGGCGCCTCGTGAGCTTCCGCCCGATCATGCCCGCCGCGCCGATGATGAGCACCTTCATGAGAAACTTCCTGCCTTCGCCGCTCCCCGATCATCGTCTGTTGGCGGGTTGGCGCAATCTAGAGCGGTTTTGCTGCGCTGCATATCCTAGCCTAGCTGTCAAGTTGTTCTGGGCATTGCCGCAGTGAAAACGAGGATGCCTTGTTTTCGCCCAAACTCTCATTCAGATGAGCCGCGCAAACGTTCAGAAAAAGAAGGTGAAATGGATACGGAAGATCGTTTTTGTGTGCGCGATGTTCATCGGTATTACGAAATTTGCAACCGCCGGTGAATTGGGTATAGCCTCATTCTATCAAAATCCATATTACAGCGGAC
>JBAUXQ010000016.1:0-9219 GCA_049584355.1 Roseiarcus sp.
TCGGTTGAGCTTGAGCTGGCGCCGAAGGATCGCTGGGTTGTCGAATGCTGCGTAAAGGGCGGCCGTCGCTTGCGCGTCGGTCATCGATCCCGAGCTCGATTCGTAGGGGTTGCAGATGAAGATCGGCGCGACCGAACAGACGGTCGTTCCGGCAAAACCGGCGACCGCGTCGGCGCCGACCGCGAACGCGTTGGTTGGAACACTGGCCAAAAACGTCGCCGGGAGAATTGTTGACCAGGTCTGCGGCGTGACTTTGACGGCCACGTATTTGGCGTCGGAATCCCCGTTCGCCTCGACGCCGCTGACCCCCTCGCTCGCCGCCGAGAGGCTGGAATAGAAGGCGTAGGTGTAGGTAAGTGTCGGCGATGATCCGACGCCGACCACCGTGTTGGCCGATTTCGTCGATGCATAGGCGTTCGCCATCGCGGAAATTGCGCGCGATTCGGCGCCCGCCCCCTTGTTGAGCTCGCGAGCGCCGGCGAGCGCGAGGCTGTCGGCGGCTGCCTGCATCTGCGTCTGCAAGCTCATGCGGCGCGAGGCGTCGAGGGCCAGGAGGGAAAAGCCGACCAGAACCGGCAGCATGACGGCGACATAGGGCGCCATCAAACCATTCGTATCGCGCCACAACGCCGATGCGCGCCGGGCCAAGCGATCTCGAGCTTTCATCACCATGGGCCAGGAGGCGGCGGACCGTTTGGTCGCTCGCTGAAGGCCAAAGATCCGGTTGCGGTTGGCCATCTCGGCAGCGCCCCCTTTCCGACGGCGCTAATTGGCGGCAGAAGCTGACAGGGCTTCCCCCGTTATCGTTGTCGTAACCTGCGGTATGTCGATGGCTGCAAAAGGCAGGAAGAAGAATTTGAACGGCAGCTTGGTCTTGGACGAGGCGGCGTTGAGCGAGACCGTGATCGTCGGAACCGGTCCGACGCTTCGGCCGGCGTAACCAAGGCCAGTCTGCGCATAAACGACGGTGACGTATTGCGGAGCGATCGGCGGATCAATGTTGCACATGCCGGCGAAATACTCAGAGGCCGGGGGCGTACAAGTCTCCTTCCCGGCTCGCCCGTAAACGATGAGCCCCATCGCTGCCGCCGAATACGCGCCCATGCCGTCGCAGGCGCCGCTCACGCAAGCGCAAGCCGCCGCGCCGCCGTCGCAAGAGACGCTGAAATCGGGCATCGGGCTTCCCGAGGCGACGCTCGAACTCAGCACATTGGCGGGAATTGAGTTCAGGCCGGACGCCACAGGGTCGGACACCGCCGCGATGCGCGCGCCGATCTCGGCCGCCTTGGCGGCGGCGTTCCACTGGTAAAGGGCGTTCATGAAATCGACCCCGCCGAAAAGAAATGTGATCAGGATCGGAAGGATGATCGCGACCTCGACCAGCGGGCCGCCGTCCTCATCTCGAATCAGTCGCGCGATGAACGAGGACATGCTCTTCAACCGGGCCCCAGGAATCGCTCCTGATGGGAGAAAGACTGCAGCGGCGCTTTCAAACCCAGATCCGAGAACACTCCGAGCGAAGGGTCGGCGAAGCTGGTGGCGACGTCAATGATCGTCATGCTCGCCGAGCCGTCGGCGTAGCGGCCGTTGTCGAGCGCGGCGCTCGGAAGGCAGCTGATTGTGACGTCCGCCGCCTTCCAGCCGGTGACTCGCGCGGCGCCGCCGGCGGCGGGCTGGGCGGTGGTCGCAATGTTCGCCGCCTCGGCCGTGTAGAGGTCGCCGTTCTGATCCTTCTGGGCGCACGGATTGCTGTTGCCGTTGGTCAGTTCGATTCGGGTCATGTAGCGCGCGGCGTCGCGCAGACCCGCGACGACAAGTTGCTGATTGTAAAAGTACCAAGAGAATTCGAACACGCCGAGAAAGAGGGTGACCAACAATGGGGTGACGATCGTCGCCTCGACGAGCGCGGACCCATCGCAGTCGTCCCGGAGCGATCTCATCCTCGCGAGTACGAGCGCCGCCGTCATCTTGCAGACGGGCCTCCTGGTCATTGCTGCGGCGGCCCCGAGGCGGGCGAACTCGCCATCCCCAGTCCTGTCGAGGCGCCATTCATTCCGCTCATTCCGCTCGTTCCGCCGGCCCCGCCGTACGACGGCGCCTGGGCGCCGCTATCGCTCGCGCCGCTTTCATAGCGCTTGACGACGTTGGCCATCCGTGCGCCGTCCGCCGGAATGTTGGTATCGTTGGCGTATCGTGGCCAGGGAGTCGCCGTCTGAAGCGCCGTATTGGCCGCCAGAGAATCGCCTCCGGTTGTGGCGACCATGATGGTCCGTTGTTGATAGTCGGCGAACGGAGCGTCGAAAGCCTGGGTCGCGGCGCAGCCGGTAAACGCCATCGGCAGACTCAAAGCCGCGATCGCGAGAGCCCTGCGCGTAATGCAGCAGCGATCGACTGTGGCTGGCATTGTCGCCGGAATCCAGATTGCTGTCATTGAGCGCCGAGGATGTGGCCGTATGGTCCCTGCAGGCCTCCGCCGCTGGTCACATAGTCGGTATATCTCTTCTGGCGTTCGGTATCGCCCATCAGGAACAGGTCGATGTCGTTGGCCTGAAGCGACGAGTCGAACGGCGTCCCGAGATGCTGTCCCGGACGCACCGGCCTGACGAGATGCGGCGAGACGATGATGACAAGATCGGTCTGGTTCTTCTGGAAGTCGGTGGAGCGAAAAAGCGCGCCAAGGATCGGCAGGTTGCCAACCCAAGGCAGCTGATTGATGGTATCGGACGATTGCGCCTGGAGCAGGCCGGCAATGGCGAAGCTTTGTCCGTCCCGCAGTTCGACCGCGGTGTGCGCCTTGCGCTCAGTCAAGGACGGGACCGTCGTGCCGTTTATGTTAAGGCTATTGGCCGTATTCACCTCGGTCACCGACGGGTTCAGCTGCAAATTGATAATGCCGTTGTTGAGCACGGTGGGGGTGAAATCGAGACCGACGCCGTATTGCTTCCATTCGATCGAGACGTTCGGCGTGTAGTTGACTCCGACCCCAAGCGTCCCGTTGGTCGCGTTAGTGCCCTCCACGACCGGTATGGGAATTTCGCCGCCGGCGAGAAATGTCGCCTTCTCTCCCGACAGCGCGACGAGATCGGGTTCGGCCAAACTCCTGACGAGACCTTTTTCCTCGAGCGCCGAAAGCAGCAGGTTGATGCTGACGCCATGCGTATTGACGACATTGGCCAGCAACACCCCGAAAGACGACTCTGTCGAGCCCGATCCCGGAAAGACTCCGCTGTTGTTTGCAGCCGTTGTCGGGGCCCCGCCAAGCCCGGTCGCAAAACCCACGTTGTGGCTCGTGCCGAACCAGTTGATGCCGAGGTCGCGGCCCGCATTGCGGTCGACTTCGAGGATGCGTACCTTCAGCATCACTTGCTGCGAGGGCGCCACCTTCATCGCGTCGATGACCGGCGCGTCTTGCGACAGGCCTTTCGCGACTTCGACCGCGCGAGCGGCCGCGACGGCGTCGGTCGCCTCGCCGCTCAAAACAACCTCGCCGTTCGCGCTGGTGACATTGATGTCCCTGCCGCCGGTGCTGGCCGTGATCTTGTTTTGCAACGAGGTTGTATCGGGCGCCACCTCAAGGTCGATGACCGACACCAGATGCCGTTGCTGATCAAATACCGAAATGTTCGTCGCGCCGACCTTTTTCCCTTGGACGTAGAGCATCGACTCCGTGATCGGCAAGACGTCCGCGATCTCGGGCGCGCCAATGACCGCGGTCGAGAACGGGCCGGAAAAACAAAGCGTGCGCGATTTATAGAGCGTCACTTTGATGGCGCTCACCTGCTGCTTTATCGAGTGGCATGGACCACCTTTTTCCGCCAACGCCGAACTTATGGTCCATAACAGGCCGGCGCCGGCCGCCGCCGCGCCTGCGGCCTTGAATATTCCCGCCCAACCACGGCTCCCCGACCGAGCGATCCGGCGCCTCGGCGCCCTCGTTAACCCGCCGAAGGGTTTCTCCTGCTGTCCCGACACGCGGCGGTCATCTGTCATCTCGACTCCCGAGGCACTTCGTATTGTTCGCTCTTGACGGACCTCACGATAGTGATCTTTCGGGTGGCCGGTTCGGTTGGAGGCGGCGCGGGCGAGCGAACGACCGGCGGCGGCTGCGGCAGTAGGTACGACACTTGCGACAGGGTCGGGGGCGGTCTTGGATTTTCCACCGCCGCTGGCGCCGCATCGCCCCCGAAGAGGTCGCGATCGGTGACCTTGGCGTCAGGGGCGATCGCCACTTCCGCCGGCTGCCGCAAAATCAGCGATAGCTTGCCGACATTCGTCGCCAGCAAGATCCTCAACGCCTGCTCCGGACTGGCCTCGACCGTAACCGCCTTGGCGACCGTCGGGCGCTCTTGGCGCTCGCCCGCCATTTGATCGATCGCCAACACTTTCACGTGCTGCAATATCACTTCGGCGAAATCCTGCGGACCATTGCTGTTGTTGGTTCGCGTCAGGACGACATCGACGAAATCGCCAGGAAAGATGAAGCCGGCCACCCCGCGAACGTCGTCGACCGCGACAGTCACGGCGCGCTTGCCCTTCTCGATCACCGCCGAGAACGAAGCTCTCTGATTCGGAGCGCTCACTTTCGAGGAGATAATCGGCTCATCGCCGACAAACGGGGAAATGACAATCCGTCTCCCGTCCTTGGCCAGTTCGGCAAAGTTAGCGAACGCGCCTTGCGGCCTTGATTTCGCCGGCCAGGCGATCTCCCTCACATCGTCCGCGGAGATTGGAAGGCCAAAGGCAAGCGCTCGGTTCGCCACGACGATCGATACCGTCTGATCAGCATCCGCGCGCTCGGAATGGCTCTGCAACCAGCTTCGTGCAAGAAACGCCGCCAGCGCCCCAAGAATAACCGCGACCGTGAGGATCGCGAGATTTGTGCTCCGACGCATCACTTTCGCGACCCCTGCCCTAGAGGACCAGTTTGCCCTGGAAGTTCTTCCAGCCGCTATTGCTTGTCGTCATACATATGTCAACGCGTTCGGGCGGGTGGGCGGCACAATGGCCAAATTTTGCAACGCTTTGACAAAATACAGTCATAGACCGAGAGAGAACCCAGTGACGGAATTTAGGGGAAATATTGACATAGACGGTTCGTGTTCTTCTTTGATTGCACTGCTTCTGATCGGATAAAGTGTATAATTGCTCAGGCGCGGAATCCGAGGCGGCAAACTCTGGCTCGCAACCTGCAGAAGCCGTCAGTGACATGTTCAGAATTCAAAGTCGGGCCAAAAATGCCTGATTGTTCGGAATTAATGAGAGGGGCGAAGGAAAGGCCCAAATAATAGCAGTGTGACGCCGCGTTTTACGCGAGACCCCGGTCGAGGTCGGCGATTAGCCTCGCACAATGGTCAAAACCCGCCCCAGATTCGTAGTCTCCGGTTTCGCTAGGTATTGACCTCGCCCTTCCCTAACAGATAATTGGCTCGTCACGGAAGTGAGCGGCCTTCGTGCGGCGCAATAGCGTCTCTACTTGGTTCAATTTGTAAGTCAGGCGGGTGCGGCGATGTCCAAAGCATTGAAGGTTTTCGGTCAGTTTCTGAAGGACGAAAACGGCGCTGCTCTAATAGAATACACGGTATTGCTCGGAATCCTCTTGATCGCAGTCATCGCTACGATCGGTCTGGTTGGAACCTGGGTTTCCAAGCAGTGGCTTGCCTTGGATAAAGCCCTGTCGCCCTGATCGTCCTATCGATAGTGGGCGAAGGGGAGGACCGGGGCCGCAGCAGCGTCAGAGCCGGCTCTTCAAAACCTCAACTGTGCGGGCCGACAAGACCCAACGCAAACACTCCGATAAGCGCCCCGGCCAAAGATGGGGCGAGAGGAATTCGAAGCCCGGCGGAGGTTCGTCGCGCCGCGGCGAAGCCGAGCCTGGCGGCGACATAGTATATGCCAGTAAACAGCAGGAGCAGAACGACGAATGGCGCGGCGAACCATGGCCCCGTCCACAGGAAGGCCACCGTCAACAGCTTAAGGTCGCCGCCGCCGATGTGCTGAAGCGAGTAAGCGTATATGCCGCCGGCGAGCATTAATAGCGCGAAGGCAAAATTCCATTGCATGGAAACCCAAGACCCCGAGAAGAGGGCGTGAACGACGTAGAGGCAGGCCAGGATTACGACCAGTTCGTTTCGGACTTTGAATTCCCGCAAATCGGTCAGGGCGACCCAGAACAAAGTCGCCGCGGTCAGGACCAAAATCCACAGCGAAATCATCGGATAGACAGTCATTGCGGCCAAGTCCCCGACCTGCGGATTTGAATGCGGCGTCGATCGCAACGGACGGCCGGGACAGGAAATCAGGCATTCAACAGACGGCGGGGCGCCGGAGCTCCCCCGCCGACGTTCGATTCATTAGAACCAATCGAACGCTGGGGCAGGACCGCGCATGGCAGGCATCTGCCCGAACCCCGCCGCAAGGGCCGAAGCCGCCAGGGACGGCTGGAGCCGAACTCCTAGGCGGCTTGCTCGATCTCGCTCCCCGCGCCCTGTGGCCCGGCGGACTTGGAAGCTCGGCTTTGACCCTTCTGCAGCTGCGCCTCGACCGTTTTCAATGCGTCGATTTCATTCGACTTCTGGACCGCCGCGATCTCGCGCACCAGGCGGTCTAGCGCCGCCTCATACAACTGTCGCTCCGAGTACGACTGCTCCGGTTGCGCCTCCGAACGATAGAGGTCGCGCACAACTTCGGCGATCGCGTTGATGTCGCCCGAATTGATTTTGGTCTCGTATTCCTGTGCACGACGCGACCACATGGTGCGCTTGACGCGCGCGCGTCCGGTCAGAATCTCAAGTGAGCGCCTTGCGGTGTCGGGATC
Organism: Roseiarcus sp.; assembly: GCA_049584355.1. GTDB lineage: Bacteria > Pseudomonadota > Alphaproteobacteria > Rhizobiales > Beijerinckiaceae > Roseiarcus. The sequence goes on from JBAUXQ010000016.1 coordinate 6,815, forward strand.
GGATATCTTCCGCATTCCGACCCCTGAAACTTTGGAGGTCGGAACGCGCAAGGTCAACTTGTCCTTTGAAAAGCTGATGACGAACAACTCAAGCCTGAAGCCCGCAACTTCCTGTTCTTCGATCGCGACGATCTGACCGACACCGTGAGCCGGATAAACAACAAACTCATTGAGTTTGAAACCTTGACGTTGGCCGGCAGTCTTAAGCGACTTGGCGACCGCCTCTTCGGAGCCCCCCGCCTTTTGGACCCTGACCGCCGGCGCGGCCGATTTCGCCGTCGAAGCGGATTCAGGCGAATCCGCAGGGACGTGAGCGCTGTGAGCGGGACCCGGCTTCGGCCCGGCGACAGCCGTCACCGTTTTGTCAGGGGCCGTTCGAGCTTCCGGCGCGACTCGACTCTCCAACGCCAACTTCGCTTCGGCCTCTTTCGTGCGCCCCCGCGCCAAAGACGCCGTTTTAGCGGCGGTCGCGCTTTTCACGGCCTTGCTCGGGCTCTTTGGCGCCGCCGGCTTCCTGGCGGAAGCAGCTTTTGCGAGCCTCTTCGCCGCGCCTCGGGTACGAGATGCAGTTCCAGCGCCGGGGCTCTTCCGCTTTCGCTTCGAAGGTTTCGCTACGATATTTTTCATCTTTGCTCGAACGGTTTTTCGCGCGGCGGGCGCCCTCGACGCCGGCTTGCTCTTGCCGACCCGACTTCGCACACTGGACGAGGACGCTTCCTTAGAGGTGCGCTTTGACGCCGTTTTCGCGCGGGAGGCGGGCCTTGTTTTCCTTGTCTTTGATTTTATTGTCTTCTTCGACTTATTACGCGCCGCCATCGTCAAACTCTCCACGCGCGGCCGCTCGCGCGCACGCTGAAAACCCATGCGCGAGCACCGCTCTCCAAAACGCCGAGCGGACCTTCTGTCAACGAAATCGCGTTTTGTCCGAGGACGCCTCGGGATTTCCGCTCCGCGATTAATTTGTCGTTTAGCACAAAATCGTCGAAAAATCAAAGAAGAAGATGAGCCGGCGCCCCCAAGAACGGTGGCCCATGGTTAAGAGTGCGCCGAACCGACGGCGCTTGGGGCCTAGTCTCCCGGCCCCGGCTCAGGCGAAAAATACTCGGCAAATTTGTTGGGCCGGCCGTCGAATTCCTTGGCGTCGGGCGGCGCGTCCCTCTTGCTGGTTATGTTTGGCCAGGATTTTGCGTAGTCCGCATTTAGCTTAAGCCAGAACGCCAAGTCGGGGTCTGTGTCGGGCTTGATCGCCTCGGCAGGGCATTCCGGCTCGCAGACGCCGCAGTCGATGCACTCATCCGGGTGAATAACGAGCATGTTATCGCCCTCATAGAAGCAATCAACAGGGCATACTTCTACGCAATCCAAATATTTGCACTTTATGCAGTTTTCCACGACCACATAGGTCATAACCAAGTCCTCATGCTCTACGCGCAATTAATACAATCCACGCCCTGCTCTCGTTCGACTGGATTTTACTCGAGGTTGCTACGGCGACTCTCGTGATCCGATGCCCTCAACGATGGTAGCTCATCGTCAAGGGCGCTTGTTGGCTTGTCCTTCAAGCAGGTCTCTGAGCTCGAGAAGTTTGGCGAACGGCGAGTTCGGGTCGACTTTCGCCCTGGGCTGACGCTCTGACGTTGGATGAGAACGGGGCATATCACGATCGCCCGCGGTTTGGCGATGTTTTTCGTTGGAGCGGACGGCTTCGCGTCCGTCTGCGCTCCCAGGCGGCCGCGATTTACGCCCGTCCTGCTGCGCCAAGCTGGAAAGCGGCCCCTTGTGCCGGCTTTTGTTTCGCGTTCTTCCGGCGGCGGCAGCCGGTCTGCGGTCGGTATCGTCTTGGCGACCGAGTGGTCCGTTCTCTGACTGTTCGCTTTTTGGAGTCGGATCGCGGTCTCGCCGGGTCTTGTCGCCGATCCCGCGGCGAGAAAACGCGCTCCTGTCGGGCCGCCATACGATGATCATTTCGGAGTTTTTTTCATCCTCCGAGCTCATCGCCGAGGCCAGCGGGGCCGCGGACGCCGCGCCGGAATCGGTTCCCAAGGCGTCGGAGCACGATCTGTCGGCGGGAATATCCCGCTGCGCGATGTCTAAAGGGGGCCCGTCAGCCGACGGCGCCTCGGACGAGGCCGAAAGGACGTCGACGGGCGTCTCCTCTTCGAAGCCCATCGCCGGCGGGGCACGGCCGTCCGCCGCGACCTCGGGAATTTCGGTTGGGGCGGGGGCATTCGGCTCCTCAGGCGATTCAACAGCGGGCGGAGATCCGACAAACTCCGATCGCTTCATCTCGACGCTTCGGAATCCCATCGAGCGCAAAATTGAAGCGAATTGGTCCCCCGCGCATCCGGTCAGCGAGGTCATTTGGCCGCTGATGACGAATCCATTCGATGTTCCATGGCCAGGCC
>JBAUXQ010000017.1:0-2294 GCA_049584355.1 Roseiarcus sp.
TGACCTTGGCGGAGAAAAAGGCCGCGGCGCTGCCCCCGACCCTCACCGTGCCGATGATCCTGTTCTTCCTCCCCGGCCTGTTCGCGGCGATTCTGACGCCGGCCATGGTCCAGATCAACGGCTGGAATTAGCCCAGCGTGGCCTCCGGCGTCGCGATTGCATGCCCGTGAAAGCGGTCTGCGGGCTGCTTTCGACCCAATGGCGGCATTCCCCGACCCTTCCGCAGGACCGCTGTGCGCAAATAGCGGCCATTCCCCGGCGCGGTGTAGCCAACGGGTCGAATCACCCCTAAAATTGCCGTTCTCCGAAGTTGATGTCCAGCCAAGCTTCGGCGGCTCAAAACGCTAAAGTGCTTCCAGTTCGCGTCCTCTCGGAACATCTGCGCGAAGTTCATCGTCGGACTCTCTTAACCCGGGCGCCGTTCGCCGATGACGGAGATCGAGGCCCATTCGTCGCCAATTGCCCACCACGCTCCTGTTCCTGCTCCGCGACTCGTTCGCGACGACGTGAGCCGGATCGGCAGGTTTCGGTTCAAAGGCGCGATGGAATCGCGGGCGAGCATCGTCGCCAAGCGCTCGCTGCCGGGTTCCGATCTTGTGAAATTTCCTGCCGCAGCGGCGTTGCTGTGCTGGCTCGCCGGATCGGTCTGGGAAACGCCCGCAAAGGCTCAGGACGCAGCTCAAGGAATTGCCGGCAATCCGGGCGCGGTGGACGTTGAACCAGGGACAGGAGCCCTGGGACAGTTCCTCGGTTTTGGCCCCGACAGCGGCGTCAGGTTGGGCGGGGTGGTGGTCAGCAACGCAAACACCCTCGCCGCCGGCGGCAGGGATCCAGGGAGCGCGAGTTTCAACGATCTAGTGGTGATCGGCGGCGACGCCAGTCTCGACAAACTTGCGCAAATTCCGGGCGCAACGCTCGGTGTCTCCGTGCTCCGATTTGACGGTCAGCGAACGAATCAGCAGTTCGGCGCTGTTACCGGCTACAACAGTCTGCCGGGAGCGCCCCCGCTCGACCGCACGGAACTCTATGAACTCTGGTGGCGGCAGTCCTTGTTCGCGGACACGGTCATCGTGCGGTTCGGAAAGCTTGTTCCAACGAACGATTTCGACAATGTCGTGCGTCCAGTGCCGGTACAGGACCCTTCGCTCAAAATTCCTGCGGTTAGCGGTCTTCTCTACACACCGATCTTCGCGAACCCCACGATTCTTGGCGTCCTTCCGGGCTACTACAACTCGGCCTATGGCATCACCGTCACTCTCGCGCCGAGCAAAAACTGGTATTTCTCACTGGGGTCTTATGATGGCAATCTGGCTGACCACCTTCAGACCGGTTTGCAATTCACGCCTACCTTCAACAGCTATCACTTCCAAATCGGCGAGTTCGGGGCCGCCTGGCTCCTCGGTCCGCAGCGCCTTCCGGGCGCATTCGCCATCGGCGCTTGGGACCAGACTGGCTTGTTAAAGGCTGGAATCATCCAGAATAATAGTCCGAGCACAATCACCCAGGATGGGAGCCAGGGCGTTTATATGTTTGCCTCGCAGCGGCTGTGGCTGCGCTCCGCCGAGGGAGACGGGGTTTCCGGGTTCATTCAGGCGGGCGTCAATGACTCGCGGACCATGATCGCGAATCGTTACTTTGGGTCGGGGCTTACGGCGTTTGGGCTTTTTCCCGGGCGGCCGGGCGATTCGTTCGGCGCCGGGGTCGCATGGTCGGGACTGAACACACGCTTGGGGTTCCGGCGTGATGAGGTGTTGCTCCAAGCGTACGACCAGATCAAGATCAAGGATGCATTCTATCTCGAGCCTGCCGTCACTCTGGGGCCAGCTCTCGGCGAAAAACGCGCTCACGAACCTGCCCTCGCATTTACTTTGCAGACGACCCTCCTCTTCTGAATGCTCCTCGCCCGACGTCTCCACCGCCATCAGCGCCTCGTTGATGCAGCGCTCAGCGTCGTCGAGTTGCCCCCAGCACGGCATGAGCTCCCGCCTGTTGCGACAGATAGAAAGGAACCCGGACCCCGCCGGATGATTGAGCCTGATCCGCTTGCCGCCCGAGGCGAACCGCCGGGTCCGCGTGACTTTCCGCGGCGCTCGCCGCAGCCTTCGACAAATCCTTTACGATTTCCAGAATTCAGGCCATAATGAACGTGATGATCCTGTCTCGGGCCGCCCCTGGTTCATGATTGAGGCAGCGCGAGAGGGGAGCGAACGCAAAACGCGCTCAAGCCATTGAAAACAAACGATCCGGCGAAACCAACCGATTTCGCGCGCCAATGATTTCAAGCGTTTAGGACC
>JBAUXQ010000018.1:0-2771 GCA_049584355.1 Roseiarcus sp.
ACATTGATTCGCGTGCTCGCCTTCTTTCCTTTCGCCAGCGCCTATTTGGCGCTGCTCCCGCTCCTGGCGCGCTATCAGATATCGCAAGGCCCCCAAACCTACGGCATTCTTCTCGGCGCGATCGGGATCGGCTCCATTGGCGGGTCACTGGCGCTGAGATGGCTGAAGGACGAGCTCGGGCCGGACCGCCTCGTCGCGACTGGGTCTGTCGGCGCCGCATTCGCCCTTGTGTTGTTCGGGCTCACGCACGAGCCGATTACGGCCATTTGTGCGTGCCTCCTCGGCGGCGCATCATGGACCGTGGTGTTGGCGAAGCTATACGTATCGGCGCAGGTTGCCCTGCCGGATTGGGCGCGAGGCCGCGGGCTCGCGGTGTTCCTGACTTTCATCTTCGGAGCGACGACCCTCGGGAGCGCGGTCTGGGGGAAACTCTCGGGCATGGAGGGGCTGCCGATTGCCTATTTCCTGGCGTCGGCGGGGGTGGCGCTCGGCATTCCGCTGACTTGGCGCTGGAAACTTCAGACTGGCGTCGGAGTGGATTTCTCTCCTTCGGGGCACTGGCGTGCGCCCACGATCGTGCGAAAGATCGAGAATAACCAGGGGCCGGTGCTCGCGGTGGCGGAATATCGCGTCGACGCCACGAATCGGTCGGAGTTTCTGGGCGCGATCGACGAACTGGGACACGCGAGAAAGCGTGACGGGGCATATGCGTGGGGCATTTACGAAGATGTCGGCGATGTCGGGCGCTTTGTAGAGACATTCACGATCGAGTCCTGGCTCGAGCTGATGCATCAGCGTGAACGGGTGACAAACGCCGACGACACGCTCGAGACCCGAGTTCGCCATCTGCTCGCGGAGACGCCGCGGGTCACGTTTTGCGTCTCCTCACAACGCCCTCATCGAACTTGGAGAAACCGGGGCGGCCCAACCATCGGCCATCCTTGAATGGACCGGTTGTCGGGAGCCATTTTGGCGGGGTCTGATTGACTCTTGGTGCAAGGGAGGCTGGGTGGGGGCTCCCGATGATCCGCTGGCCCGCTGGCGCCTTGAGATGATATGCGGCAGCAAGGAGTCATGAAAGCATCAATGACTTGGTCACCGGCAGCGGGTTTGAACGTCGTGAGCGTTGAGCGCGGCGGGCAGGCTTGGACGATCACCTTGGGCAGCCAGCAATTGAGCGTTTGTCCGGGATGTGGTGCACGGTCCAAATCACGTCACAGTACTTACTGGCGCACGCTGCGGGACCTATCCGCCCAAGGAGCTCCGGTTGTTATTAACGCTCGCCTCGGGCGCTGGAGGTGTCGAAACCAGCTGTGCGATCGCCGCATTTTCACTGAGCGCGTGCCGGGTCTCGCATCACCGTTCGCGCGTCGGACCGTCCGCCTCGCGGAAATTGTCCGGCTGATTGGCTACAACGCGGGCGGACGACCCTCGGAGCGACTGATGAAGCGGCTTGGGATGCCGGTCAGCGACACGACGATTCTGGCTGGCCTGAGGAAGTATGCAGGGGCTCGGTCCGAAACCGGCTCCTTAGCCTCCTCTGTCCGTGTGGCTGGCGTCGACGACTGGGCGTGGCGGAAGGGCCACAAGTACGGCACGATCGTCGTGGATCTGGAGCGCCGTGCGGTGGTGGACGTGCTGGCGGATCGTTCGGCGGCGACCATGACAAATTGGTTCAGGGATCACCCAAACGTGGACGTGGTCAGCCGCGATCGTGCCGGCCTCTATGCCGAGGCCGCGCGTGAGGGCGCACCGCAGGCCAAGCAGGTCGCCGACCGGTTTCATCTGATGCAAAACTTCCGCGAAACGGTCGAGCGCCAGCTTGGCGGCTATGAGGCGCCGATCCGGGATTCTAGGATCAGCGGCGGCGGCAATCAGGCGCTGCCGGCGCTTCCCGCACGCTCGGATCGTCGTTCTGATGCGGTCGCTCGGACACGCTTGATACGACGCGACCGCCAGGCTGTCCGACAACAGATCTTCAACGAGATCAGGGCTCTCTTTGAAGGAGGCAATTCCATCGGGGAAATTGCCCGCAAACTTGGCCTTGGCCGCCGACGGGTCGAAAGATGGGTGCGTCGCATCGACGTGCCGGACCATAACACAATGGCGTCAACCCCTTCCTCTCCGGCGTATTTCGGCGTTCTACTCCAGCGGCGGTGGGCCGAGGGCATCACCAAAGTCCGCCACCTGTTCGAGGAGATACGCCGTCGTGGCTATACTGGGTCCTTCAGTCATCTGGCACGTTTCCTTGCACCTTGGCGGAGTGGAGCGCCTTCTCTCGATGACGACGAGCAGGAAGCACTAGCTCCGGTCCGCGTGCGAACGCTGGATGCGATGACCGGTCGGGCGATCTCGCCGCTCACCGCGGCGGCGCTTTGCGTTAAACCCCGCGGCCAGATGACCGCCCGACAGGCCGCCAGCGTCGATGCGCTGAAAGCGGGGTCCGCCGAGTTTACAACAATGCGGCGCTTGGCGATGCAGTTTCGAGGCGTACTTCGCAGTGGAACGACGGAGAGGTTGGACGCCTGGCTGACAGATGCACGCGCGTCTGGGATCTACGCGATGCAGCGTTTCGCGAAGACGATACGCCAGGACCTGGAGGCCGTTCGAAACGCTGTCTCCGAGCCGTGGAGCAACGGGCAGACTGAGGGACAGATCAACAAACTGAAGACCCTCAAGCGTGCCATGTATGGCCGCGCCGGCGTCGATCTGCTCCGCGCTCGCATGATGCCGCTGTAGGAAAGGATTTGCACCAAGAGTCAATCAGACCC
>JBAUXQ010000019.1:0-3208 GCA_049584355.1 Roseiarcus sp.
GCGGGCGGTTTTCGCGAGCGCGGATCGATCGAATCGGCCGGCAACTTCCTTCTCAACGACATGTGGCAATTCGGTTGGAACGGCACATGGATGAGCGACAAATTCTTTCTCAACGATTACCGGCTCCAGGGCATCGACTTCAACAATTTCTATTTCCAGGACGTGATCTCATCGGTCTATCTGCGCGGCCAGTCGGCCCAAAGCTTCTTCGACCTCAGCGCCTACCATTTCGAGGGCACGACTGCGTCCGACGACAATCGCACGTTGCCGGTCGCGGCCGCCCCGGTGTTCGACTTCAATCGCGTCATCAACGTTCCCGCCGACCGCACCTACGGGATCGGCGGAGAAGTGACGATCGACACCAACGTCGCCAGCATCGACCAGACCAACGCAGCTTTCCAGTCCACCGGCACGCAGACCTTCGACAACGCCTATCACCTCTATAACGTCTGCGAGACGCAAGTCGGCTCCGCCTTCGTGAACACGTATGTTCCGGGCAAGTGCATGTTGCAGGGCATCGCCGGCGATTACACGCGCGCGACCGGACAGCTCTCCTGGCAGCGCTCCTACATCGATCCCATCGGCGAGATGTGGAAGCCGTTCCTGTTCGGTCGCCTCGACGGCGAGGCCACCGAACTCAACGAAACCGGATCGATCACCTACGCGAGCTCTGTGGGCGTTAGCACCGTCGCCAATTCAAGCCAGGCCGCCTTCTTCTCGGGCTCGAGCCAAGGCGCTTTCGCCCGCTACATGGCGGGCGCCGGTCTCGAATACCGCTTTCCCTTCGTCTCGACTTCGTCGTGGGGCACGCAGACGATCACGCCGATCGCCCAATTCATCGCCCGGCCGAGCGAGGTCATCCCCAGGATCCAGCCGGACGAGGATTCCCAGAGCCTTGTTTTCGATGAAACGAACCTGTTCGCCTGGAACAAGTTCTCCGGTTACGACCGGGTCGAAGGGGGCACCCGGCTCAATTATGGAATGCAGTACACCGCCGACTTCGCCAACGGAGGGCACGCGAATTTCGTCGGCGGGGAGTCGATCCAGGTCGCCGGGCAGAATTCCTACACTCTCTATGATCCCGCCAATGTCGGGCTCGAGTCCGGCCTGGACAAGACGTTCTCCAACTTTGTCTTCGGCGAGACGCTGCAGCCAACCTCGAACCCGATTACCTTGATGAGCAAGCAGCAGTTCGACAGCTCGACGCTGCAGCTCGCCCGCTTCGACGGGATCGCCAGGGCGGAATATGCCGGCGTCAGCGGCAGCGTCGACTATGCGCTTTACGCCGCCCAGCCGGAGCTCGGATATGAGTACCCCCGCGAGGGCCTGACCGGGAATCTCGGATACAAGTTCCAGGACCGCTGGTCGGTCGACGGCTCGCTCGTCCTCGACATGTCGCGCCACTATTACGACACGTTGGGCCAGACGACGCCGATCCTCTATCCCGTCGGCTATTCGCTTGGGGTCGGCTACAAGGACGATTGCACGACCTTGACCATCAGATACTCGTCCAATGTCAGCCAGCCCGCCGTCTACAGCGAATTTCCCGGCGGTCCCGTCATCTATAACCCGGCGACTCGTAACCAGACTTTGATGTTCGAGCTCGTGCTGCGCACGCTCGGCGACGTCAAGGCGAACGTCGGCGTCGGCTCATCGCCGGACTTGTGACGCCGCCGCTTCTCAAGCGGATGATCGACGACAAGGCGCCGCTGGCGATGACGATGGGCGATCCGGCGGGGATCGGCCCGGAGCTGGCGCTCGCCGCGTGGCGCGACCGGACGATGAGCGCGCCGTTTTTCGTCTTCGCTGCGCCCGGCGTCCTCACCGCCGCCGCCAGGCGTGTCGGCTTCGCGACGCCGGTCATCGAGACCGATCCCGCCGGCGCCGCGGCGGCGTTCCTGAAGGGCCTGCCGGTCGTCGCGCTGAAGAGCGCGGTCGAAGACGCGCCCGGCTGCCCGACCGCGGCCAACGCCGCAGCGACGATCGAATCGATCGCCCGCGCGGTCGAAGCGGTCCATCAGGGCGCGGCGCGCGCCGTCGTGACCAACCCGATCGCCAAGGCGGTTCTCTATGAAGCAGGGTTCCGATTCCCCGGGCACACCGAATATCTGGGCGAGCTCGCCAAGGCCTGGGGCGGGCCCGCCTTTCCGGTCATGATGATCTGGTCGGAGGCGCTGAAGGTCGTGCCGGTGACCATTCATATCCCGCTCGCCGAAGCGGCCCAGGCGTTGAGCGCCGAGCTCATCGTCAAGACCGCGCGGGTGGTCGATCGCGACCTGCGCGCCCGCTTCGGGTTGAAACGGCCGCGTCTGGCCCTCGCCGGCCTCAATCCGCATGCGGGCGAGGGCGGGGCGATGGGGCGCGAGGAGATCACGATCATAGGCCCGGCGATCGAGGCCATGAGGGCCGAGGGGATCGACGCCATCGGTCCCTTGCCGGCCGACACGATGTTCCATCCCATAGCGCGGGCGCGCTACGACGTCGCGCTGACCATGTATCACGACCAAGGCCTCATCCCAGCCAAGACGCTTGCCTTCGACGAAGCCGTCAACGTCACACTCGGCCTGCCGTTCGTGCGCACCTCGCCCGATCACGGCACAGCGTTCGACATCGCCGGCAAGGGCGTAGCCAATCCGGCGAGCCTCATCGCCGCGCTCAGGCTCGCGGACCGATTGACGCGATGAGCGTCGCCGTGGATGGACTGCCGCCGCTGCGCGAGGTGGCGGCCGCGCACGGGCTCCAAGCCCGCAAGGCGCTCGGACAGAACTTTCTGTTCGATCTCAACCTGACCCGCAGAATCGCCCGGGCCGCCGGGCCGCTCGAAGGCGTCGCCGTGGTCGAGGTCGGACCCGGCCCCGGCGGCCTGACGCGCGCGCTCATCTCGGAGGGGGCGAGGAAGGTGATCGCGATCGAGCGCGACGCGCGCGCGCTCGGCGCGCTGGCCGAAATCAGCGCCCACTGGCCGGGGCGGCTCGAGGTCATCGAGGGCGACGCGCTTAGCGTCGCGCCGGCGACGCTGACCGACAAGGCCGGCGGCGCGCCTCTGAGGATCGCGGCCAACCTGCCCTACAACATCGCAACCGCTCTGCTCGCCGGCTGGCTCGAGGCGGAGCCGTGGCCGCCGTTCTATGACCGGCTGACGCTCATGTTCCAGCGCGAGGTCGCGCGCCGCATCGTCGCGACCCCGGCCGAGCGCGCCGACTACGGC
>JBAUXQ010000020.1:0-3495 GCA_049584355.1 Roseiarcus sp.
TCGAGCCGACCAAGAAATCCACGTTGTCGGGAATACGGGCGCTTTTCGAGGCTTTGGCGACCATCCGCTCCGCAAAACCGCCAAACCAGTTCCCGCAGGCGACACGGTCGCCGGGGCGAAAGCGTTCGACCCTACCCCCCACGCTGGCGACGACCCCCGCGGCGTCTGTTCCCGGCACATAAGGAAGGGTCGGCCGCAGCTGATAGCCGCCGGTGGTCATCAGGTAGTCCATGTAGCTGACCGACGCCGCATGAACGTCGATCAGAACCTCGTCGTCGGCCGGACTCGGCTCCGCCGCCTCGCCCATGCGCAGCGCCCCAATTCCCTCGAAGCGATCGCAAAGAATCGCGCGCATCAGGCCCTCACGACCGGCGCCGCTGGAAAACTGCGAAATCCACAGAAGGCGCCGACAAAGCCCCATGAATGTCCGTGGCCGGAGTTCACCGCAATATCTCAACCATCAGCACCCAGGAGTTGAATACGACGGCGATGAGGCATGCGATGTCGCCAGCGGCGATCCAGAAAAGCCCGGCGAGCGATGCAAAGACAAGAAAGGCGCCGCCGATGACAAAGGCCAGCGCAAAGCCCACGCTCATCACGGCGCGGGTCGCGTGCTCAACGGCGGTAGCTTCGCTGCGGGAACCCCACGACCGAACTTGAACGACCATTGGAACAATAGCCATGACGAGGCCAGCCACGACGACTTCGCCGCCAAGCAGCCACGACGGTTGCCCAGGAATAAGGACAAGGCTCGTCGCCGTGATCGCGCCGACTGGACCGATCAGAGCCTCGCCCGCGCGGCTGGGAAGCCAGGAATAGGCGAGGATTCGGGAGAGGTTGATCGAGATCGCGACCACAACGAAGCCGGTCAATGCGGCGAGCGCCGCGAGCTCGGCCGAGAAGAACGTGGCCCATTCGGGCGTGAGCGGCATGGGCCGAATCTCGCTAGAGCGGGGAGCGGGTCGCCTGTCTTCTAGCGCATGTTGCCGGTATGGCCGAGGGAGTAACGCCCGGGCTGCGGCCAGACGGTGAGCCCATGCGGCTGGCCGCCGACCGGAACGGTCTTGACCGAGCCGTCGTCGGTGTTGAAGGCGTAGATGACGCCGTCGTAGCGGCCCGACAGCCACAGCCATTTGCCGTCGGCGCTCAGGTTTCCCATGTCAGGACTGCCGCCGCCGGGGATGGTCCAGTTGGCGACCACCTTTCGGGTTGCAAAGTCGATGACCGAGACGCTGCCCATGCCGTTTCTCTGGCCGCCGAGGCTGTGAGTCCCGCGATTGGAGACGAAGAGTTTCGTCCCATCGCGGCTCGGATAGAGCCCATGCGCGCCGACGCCGGTCTTGATGAAATCGACCTGCCCGAACGAATCGCCGTCGATCACGATGACGCCGTCCCCCACAAGGTCTGCGATAAAGAAGATCTTGCCCTCGGGCGCGATCCGGATGTCCTGCGGCATGTGACCGGGAGTGAGCGGCAGCGTATCGGCAAGCGTGTGATGGACGAGATCGATCTTGGCGAGCGAATTGTTGAATTCGCAGGTGAAGATCGCATAGGCGCCGTCCGGAGAAAAATCGGCGTGATTGATGCCCGCGCAGTCGGGCGTCGCGATGTAGCCCTGCAGCTCCATCGTGTGCGGATCGCGAAATTCGAGCCGCCGCATCGCCTCGGCGACGACGATCGCAGACTTGCCGTCGGGGGTGAAATATATGTTGTACGAGTCTGGAACGTCGATGGCCTTGCCGAGCTTGCCGGTCCGGGGGTCGATCGGGATGACGCCGCCGTGACCCCCGCTCATGCTGACGTCGGCCGAAACCCACAGCGTCTGGAGGTCCCATGACGGAACGATGTGCTCCGGGCTCGGCGTCGCTTCGAGGCTATCGATCACCTTGAACGTCTCGGGATCGATCACGTCGACCCGGCCGGTGGCGAGATTGGGCGAATAGACCCGGGTCGGCTGCCCGTCGACCGCCGGGCTGAACATGCCTGCCGCGGCCCCGGCGTAGACGTTGTGCGGATCGACGGGCGGTGGCGTCCCGAGGTTTACGGGCGGCAGATCAATCGGTTTTTCCGGGCCCAGCTGGTAAGCGGCGAGCGCGATGAAGTCGCTCGCGGTCCGGCCCTCCTCGACGACGCTGTGACAGACGTAGGCGCAGGCGCCGCCCTCGGCGCAAGGGAACGGAATGGTGAGCGATTGGGCGCCGCGCAGCCCAAAACCCGCGCCGACCGCGACCGCGATCACCGCGGCGGCAGCCGCGAAGCCCTTGCGAAAACTCATCATGCCCGGTCCATCGAGCCCGCCTTCCGTAAGGTGATTCGGCAAAGCGGCTCGGTACGATAGCGTGCAACCGCAAGGATGACTGTTCGATGAACGGAACCTAAGGGAAGCTCGCCGGCGCGGCGGCGGCAAGCCGATGGCGCGCGAACGCGCCATCGCTTATGTGTTCGCCATGACCCAGCCCCATCGCCCGGTCGGCCCCGGCGACCATGTGTTCCTCGTCGACGGTTCGTCGTTCGTCTTCCGCGCCTATTTCCAGTCGATCCGGCAGGATCAGAAATACAACTACCGCTCCGACCGGCTGCCGATGGGCGCGGTGCGCCTCTTTGCGACCAAACTGCTCCAGTTCGTCCGCGACGGAGCGGCGGGGATCAAGCCGACCCATCTCGCGATCATTCTCGACAAGTCCGAGGATTCGTTCCGGCGCGAGATCTATCCGGCCTACAAGGCCCACCGCCCCGATCCGCCGGCCGATCTCGTGCCCCAGTTTCCGCTCATGCGCGAAACCGTACGCGCTTTCGGCATGATCCCGGTCGAGCAGGACCGCTACGAAGCCGACGACCTCATCGCAACCTATGCGCGCCAGGCGCGCGAAGCGGGCGCCGATGTCCTCATCGTCTCGGCGGACAAGGACCTGATGCAGCTCATCGAGCCGGGGGTGGCGATGTACGACCCGGCTTCCGGCGACCGCGAGGAGCGGCGCTTCGGTCCGGCGGAAGTGGTCGAGTATTTCGGCCTCGGGGCGGACAAGGTGGTCGACATCCAGGCGCTTGCCGGCGATTCGACCGACAACGTGCCCGGCGCGCCCGGCATCGGCGTCAAGACCGCGGCGCAGCTCATCGCCGAATACGGCGACCTCGAAACGCTGCTGGCGAGGGCGGGCGAGATCAAGCAGCCGAAGCGCCGCGAGGCGCTGACCGACCCGCAAAACGTCGAGCGCATCCGCATCTCGAAGCAGCTCGTCACGCTGGCGCGCGACGTGGCGGTGGAGACGCCGCTCGAAGCCCTCGCCACGCCGACGCTCGACGGCAGGCGCCTGCTCGGCTTCTTCAAGGCGATGGAGCTCACCACCCTCACCCGCCGGGTCGCCGAGATCTGCGGCGTCGAGGCATCCTCGGTCGAACCGGACCCGCGCTTCGTCGGCCCCGCAGGCTGGCTCAAGCGCGACGGCGGGCAGGCCGAGGCGCCGGCGCTCGAAGGTCCCGCGCCCGCCTCCGCTC
>JBAUXQ010000021.1:0-3221 GCA_049584355.1 Roseiarcus sp.
GGCGACGCCGCGAGCTTGCCCGACACCGCCGCGCCCGCGTCCGGCTTGAGCTTGGCGAAGACGAACACCGACAGGCTCGAGATGATCGCGACCATCACGAAGGAGAGCGAAAGATCGCGCGCCTGCAGCTCGGGATCGCCGAAGCCGAGCTGGATTGTCTGCACGCAGATCGCCGCCACCGCCACCCCGATCGCCCCCGACATCTGCTGCGAGACGCTGGCGAAGCTTGTGGCGCGGCTCATCCGCGGCTGGTCGATGTCGGCGTAGCTGATGGCGTTGAGGGCGGTGAATTCGAGCGAACGGAAAAAGCCGCCGGTCAGCAGCGTCAGCAACAATAGCCAGTGCGGCGTGGTCGGCGTGAACAGGGCGCAGGCGGCCAGAAACGCCCCGGAGATCAAGCCGTTGACGATCAGCGTGCGCCGGAAGCCGAACCAGCGGAGCGCGGTCGAGGCGGTGAATTTCATCAATAGCGCGCCGGCCGCGGTGGCGAAGGTGAGAGAGCCCGATTCGAATGGGGTCAAGCCGAAGCCGATTTGCAACAACAGCGGCAGCAGAAACGGCATCGCCCCGATGCCGATGCGGAAAATGAGCCCGCCGACGACGCCGGCGTAGAAGGTCGAGACTCTGAGCAGCTTCAGATCGAGGATCGCGTCTTCGTTGTCTGCGGCGTGGCTGGCGTAGGCCGCGAGCGCGAGCGCCCCAACCCCGACCATCGCCACGACGAGCCACGCAGGCGCGATGCCGCGCCCGATCACGCTGATCCCTGCGATCAGGCTGACCAGGCCGACGCCCGACAGCACGAATCCCTTGAAGTCGAAGCGCGGCACCGCCTCCTCGCGCAGGTTGTGGATGAACCTTAGCGACAGCAGAATGCCGAGAATTCCGATCGGCACGTTGATCCAGAAAATCCAGCGCCATTGGAAATAGGTGGTGATGAAGCCCCCGAGCGGCGGCCCGGCGACTGGGCCGATGAGCGCGGGCACGGTGAGGTAGGCCATCGCGCTGACGAGCTCGCTCTTTTGCACGCTGCGCAACAGGACAAGCCGCCCGACCGGCACCATCATCGCCCCGCCGAGCCCCTGGAAGACGCGCGCGGCGATCAGGGTCGGCAGCGACGACGAGGCGCCGCACAAGATCGAGCCGAGCGTGAACACCACGATCGCGCTGCAGAACACCGTGCGGGCGCCGAAGCGGTCGGCGATCCAGCCGGAGGCGGGAATGAACACCGCGAGCGTCAGCATGTACGAGGTCAGCGCCAGCTTGAGGACGATCGGGTCCTGATGCAGATCGCGTGCGATCGCCGGCAGGGAGGTCGAGATGACGGTCCCGTCCATGTTCTCCATGAACAGGGCGGTCGCGATGATGAGGGCGGTGAGAAGCGTGGAGCGCATAAACGGCTTTCGGGTCGGCGCCTTCATGGCGCCGGGACGCCGTGACCGCAAGGCTGAGCGTGGAGGCCCAAGGTCACGATGGGTTGAAGGCGCCTCTTCAGCCGCCGAACACCACCTTGTTCATGATCCGTCCGGGCGCCAGCGTGAACAGGCCGGTAACGACGAGCGCCAGGGTGAAGATCCAGATCATCGCCTGGCGATGGCTTTTGACGTCGTGCCGCCGGGCGCGCCAGACTGCAATCGGTACAACAACCAGCGTGAACAGCGACAGAAGGTGGATCGGGCTCCACGGCCCCCACATCCGGATCGTATGGATGAAGAGCGAGGTTCCGGCGACCAGCATCATGAGAGTGGCCCAGGCCCACCCGACCGTTCGATGCGGCAATGTTCCCTTAGGGGCGAGGAACTGCGCTGCGCCGAGACCGATCGCCGCAAAGGCGAAGGCGGCGTGAAACTGGATCACCGCCGGAGCGTCGAGGAGAGGGGCGAGCGTCATGGGCGGACCCTCCGGGCGATCGCTCGCCGCGTCAAGCGCGCGATGGGCGGCGGAGCGCGAGCGGCCCTATTGATGGAGCATGCGGTCGGCCTCGTTCAGCGCTTTTTCGCAGGTCGCGCCGTCGCCTTTGTCGTCGGCGTCGCGCGCGGCGTCCAGCTTTTGGGTGATCGCCTCGACTTGCGCCGAGGACAGCGCGCCGGCCTTCTGTTCCGCGCTGGCGACGGTCGCGGGCGTCGGCTGCCGATGCAGGGTTGCGAACGAAGACTGAGGGGCCGGGGCTCCGTTAGCGGCGGCGGCGTCGAGGAGCTTCTCGACCGCGAGGTCGGACTGATAGATCCGGTCCGTGCAGGGTCCCGCGTACGCCGGCGCGCCGATGAGGGCGAGCGCCGTCGCCGCGGGCGCGATCGCGTTGCGAACGATCACTTCTTCCTCCTTCGGCGTGCAGTCCGCTTCAATAACGCCGTCACCTGTCAATTTGATGCTCGTCGTCAACAATTTTCCGTCAAGTCCGGAGCAGAGCCCCGTTCCCCTTCAGCGCGGAACCTCGTGCTCCCCATGCGCCTCGAGCAGAGCGTTGAGACGCTTGCGCATCAGGATGCCCGGCCGGTCCGAGGGCATGTGCATCTCGAGCTTGCGGCCCATGTCGACGATCGCGTCCGGGTCGGTCGATTCGAGGATGCCGCGGTCCTCCTCGATGATCGCCTTGTCCCAGGCGATGAGCTCTTCGGTCGAGCAATCCTCCTCGCGGTCGTTGCGGTAGAGGATCTGGATCAGCTGGATCGAGCGGTCGTCGACCGGCGTCGCCGAATTGAAGATGACGTGCCTGAGGCCGGACGGATATTCCATGTCCATGGTGCGGCAGAACGGCATGAACCAGGCGTTGCGCATCTTCCGCCTGGTCCACGGCTCGCTCGTGCCGGTGATCCGCGCCGCTTGCGGCGGATTTCTCACCGGCACGATCGTGTCGGCGACGAAGCCGTAGTGGGTTTCGGTCAGTTCGTATTTCTCCGGCTTCGGCTGGTCGATGTCGCCGAACGTGCCCTTGTGGACGAAGGCGAAATGGGCGTTGTCGAACGAGTTCTCCATCATTCTCAGCGCCGAGCATCGCCACAGTTCGTCGAACTGGTGGATGCGGCGGAACGTGAGGTCGTCCTCGTAAGGCAGGTCGGGAATGTCGTCGATCGGCTCGCCGAGACAGACCCAGACGTAGCCGTAGCGCGCCTTGGCGTGGAAAGATCTGGCGCGCGCGTCCGGAACCGCCTGCTCGAACGGGAACTGGGGGATGTTCACCAGTTTGCCTGTGCCGTCGTATTCCCAGCCGTGATAGCCGCAGA
>JBAUXQ010000022.1:0-2970 GCA_049584355.1 Roseiarcus sp.
GATTCTATCGCGGCAAGCTCGAGCGGGCCGGATTCGCCAGCCACGGCGCCGCGGGCGGTCTCGAAGCGATCGCGGCGCTGCCGCTGACGGAAAAAGACGAGCTCAGGCGCTCACGCTCGCCTGACGAGCCGATCGGCGCCCATCTGACCGCCGCGCCCGACGAGATCGTGCGCATCTATTCGACCAGCGGCACCACCGGAACGCCGAGCTACATTCCGCTGACCGGCCCCGATCTCGAAGTCTGGGTGCGCACTTCCGCGCGCTCCTACGCGGCCTCGGGCTTCACTCGCGGCGAGCGCATCGTCTCGACCTATAACGCTGGCCCGTTCGTCGCCGGCGCGGCGCTTGGCGCCTTCGACCGGCTCGGGCTCTGCCACATCCCCGTCGGCTCCGGCAACACCGAGCGCCTGATGGCCGCGGTCGAGCTCCTGAAGCCGACCGTCGTCGCGATGACGCCGTCCTACGCCCTCCATCTCGTTGAGTGGGGAAAAGCGCGCGGCGTTAATCTGGCCGCTTCGAGCGTGAAGCGGGTCATGGTCGCTGGCGAGCCGGGCGGCGGCGAACCGGCGATGCGCGCCAAGCTCGAAGCGGGGTGGGGGGCGAGCGTCACCGAGGCGATGGGCATCGGCGACATTTCCGTGTCTCTTTGGGGTGAGTGCGAGCAGAAGGCGGGGATGCATTTCAGCGGCCGCGGGTTCGTCCATTTCGAGCTGATCGACCCGGGAACCGGGGCGGAGAAGCCGCTCGTCGACGGCGCCGAGGGCGAGCTGGTGTTGACTCACCTCGTCAATCGATCCGCGCCGCTTCTGCGCTTCCGCACCCGCGACCATGTGCTACTCAGCGTCGGACCATGCGCCTGCGGGCGCACCGCGCCGCGGGTGCGCTGCATCGGGCGCACCGACGACATGCTGATCGTGCGCGGCGTCAACGTCTTTCCCTCGGCGGTGCGCGAGGTCGTCAACGAATTTGCCCCGGCGGTCGCCGGCGTCATCATGATCCGCCCGCGTGCGCCCGGAGTGAGACAGGAGCCGCCGCTGCCGATCAGGGTCGAACTCGCGCCCGGAGCGAAAGTCGAGGGCCTCGCCGAGCGCATCCGCGAGCGCTTACGTGATAAGCTCCTGGTGACGACGGAGATCGAACTCGCACCGGCAGGCGCACTCCCGCGCAGCGAATACAAGTCCAAGCTGGTCGAGAAAGCCTGAAGGAGGACGAAATGCAAAAGATTCAAGCGCAAGGTGTGCATCACATCACGCTGGTCGGCGCAGATCGCCAGACCTCGATCGATTTCTGGGAGGGCCTGCTCGGGATGCCGTTCATTTTCGAACAGCCCAATCTCGACAACGCGAACGAGAGCCACATCTATTTCGATCCGGGCGACGGACGGCTGATCACCGTGTTCACGCGCGAGGACCGGAAGCCCGTTCAGCGCCGCACCCCGACCGACGTGGGCTGCGTGCATCATATCGCCTTCAACGTGTCGCGCGCCGTTTGGTCGCAGACGCAACCGCGGCTCGAAGCGCACGGGATCAAGCCCGCGGTGCGTGACAGGGGCTTCATGGATTCGATCTACTTTGAGGATCCGCTCGGGTTGCTGATCGAATACGCCTGCTACAAGTTCGAGCCGCCGGCCGGCTACACCCATGCCGACGTGCTGTTTGCCGCTCATAACCTCAGGGTCGCGCGCGGCGATCGCGCGATTATGGAAGTCCACCTCGCCGACGCGATCGAGAGCCTCGTCGAGTCATCGACCAAGAGCCTGTCGGCCGACCGGTCGCCCAGGGACCCGTACCGGCGAACGGAACCGGCGCTCGCCCATTCGAATAGCAAATAGTCGAAACGCAACCAGGAGGAAGCCCAATGTCTGCGATCAAGCTTCATGTCATCAAGCCGAGCGTCAACAACATGACCGCGCGCGTGTTCGTACGCGCGGCGAAGCTCGATTTCACCGAGGACGACGTCTATGGCAAGACTCGCACCGACGACTTTCTGGCCAAGAATCCGGCCCATCTGACGCCGATGATGGAAGCGCCCGGCCTGCCGAAAGGAGTGATGTGGGAGAGTTGCGCGATCATGCAGTATCTCTCGAACAAGCATCATCTCGACAAGTTCTATCCGACCGATCCGGAAAAGCGGGCGATGGTCGACAGCGCGATGTTCTATATCGTCGGCACGCTCTATCCCTATATCGTGCGCTCGACCTACGGGGCGCTGAACTTCCCGCAATATCCGGGCGAGGTCGGCGCCAGCGACGCGACCGCAGCCGAAAAGGAGAAGGCGCAGAAGGCGGCGGTAGCGGCGGTCGACGAGACGCTGGCCGCGCTCCACAAGTTCTTCCTCGACGGCAAAACCTTCATCGGCGGCGACCATCCTTCGATCGCCGACATCCGCCTGGCGGCGAGCCTCGAATTCCTCAAGGTCATCGACTACCATTTTCCGGCCTGGGCGAAGACCTATATGGCCGCCATCGCCAAGGCGCTCGGCGACGCCTACGCCGAGCCAGCGAAGGACGTCGAGGGCTATATTGCCTATGTGAAGGGGCAGAAGAAGGGGTAGGGCGGCGAAAGCGAAAGCGGAGGCGCGGCGTGCGGCGCCGCGCCGGTCCGTTCCGACCCAAAAGAGTGATGTTGATAACCCGGGCGAGGGGCTAGCGACTCGCTCCGCCGTCGGCCTCCCTAATGGTCAAGAATCTGACCTGATTCGGAGCCCGAGGCGGGAAATTGAAAGCAGTTCGAGCGCTGTCGCTTTCCGCGCTGACACTTTTGTCAGGGTGCGGAACCTATGTTCCCGATATTGAGGAGTTTTGGGGCGCTCGCAGCGAGCCGGGCGTACCCGGCGGCGATCCGACGGTAAGGGGCGATGCGACATTCATAGTCAACAAGATCGCCGGCCAAGTTGCTTGCGAATTGGCGCGGGCGGTCCAGCAAGTATACTTAGATCAAGAGATGTTTCCTGTTCAGTATGTTCAAAGGG
>JBAUXQ010000023.1:0-2038 GCA_049584355.1 Roseiarcus sp.
TGGTCTGACAGGCCGGCCGACGCGGCTCGGCGTCGTGCTTCAGGATTGCGCGACGCCCATCTCCTGGTCGTGGCGGGCCTCGACTTCGGCGACGATCGCCGCAAGGATGGCGTTGATCTCGAAATCCTTGGGCGTATAAACTGCGGCGACGCCGGCGGCCCGCAATCGCGCCGCGTCGGCGGGCGGGATAATGCCGCCGACGATCACCGGCACATGGCTGAGGCCGGCAGCGCGAAGACTGGTCATCACCTCTTCCGTCAGCGCGACATGCGAGCCGGACAGAATCGACAGGCCAACGCAATGGACGCCCCCCTTGGCGCGTTCGACGATCTCGGCCGGGGTGAAACGGATGCCGTCGTAGACAACGTCCAGCCCAGCGTCCAGCGCACGCGCGGCGATCTGCTCGGCTCCATTGGAATGGCCGTCGAGGCCGGGCTTGCCGATCAGGAGTTTCATCCGCCGGCCGAGCTTGAGCGACACCCGCTCGACTTCGCTGCGCAGCGCCTCAAGATCGCCGGACTCCTGGCGGGCCTTCCGCGAAACGCCGGTCGGCGCCCGGAACTCGCCGAATTCGGCGCGCAGCGCGTCGCCCCATTCGCCGGTCGTGACACCGGCCTTGGCGGCCTCGATCGAAGCGGGCATCACGTTGACCCCGCTCGCCGCCGCCATGCGCAGCGCCCGCAGCGCCTCCTTGACCCGCGCGGGATCGCGGGCCCCGCGCCAAGCGTCGAGACTTGCGATCTGCTCCGCCTCGGCGTCGGCTGAGGGAAGCATGATCGAGTTCTCGCCTGCGGTCAGCGGCGACGGTTCGGTATTCATGAAGGCGTTGACGCCGACCACGATCTGGTCGCCGCGCTCGATCGCCTCGAGCCGGCGGGTATTCGACTCCACCAGGCGGGCCTTGAGGACGCCGGTTTCGATCGCGCGGACCGCGCCGCCCATCGCGTCGATCGCCGCGATCTCGGCCAGCGCCTCGGCCTTGAGCGTCTCGACCAGGACCGAGATTTCCTTGCTGCCGTCGAAAAGATCGCCGAATTCCAGGAGATCGGTCTCATAGGCCATGATCTGCTGCAGGCGGAGGGACCATTGCTGGTCGAACGGCCTCGGCAGGCCGAGGGCCTCATTCCAGGCGGGCAATTGCACCGCGCGCGCCCGCGCTCCGCGCGACAGCACAACCGACAGCATTTCGATGAGGATGCGGTAGGCGTTGTTCTCGGGCTGCTGCTCGGTCAAGCCGAGCGAGTTGACCTGAACGCCATAGCGGAACCGGCGCTTCAGTGGATCGGCGACCCCGAAGCGGTCGCGGGTGATTTCGTCCCAGAGCTCGACGAACGCCCGCATCTTCGCCAGTTCGGTGACGAAGCGCATGCCAGCGTTGACGAAGAACGACATCCCCCCGACGACATTGGCGAAGCCCGCGTCGTCGACCTCGCCCGATTGGCGCACCCGCTCGAGCACCGCGATCGCTGTCGCCAGCGCGTAGCTCAATTCCTGCACCGGCGTCGCGCCCGCCTCCTGCAAATGGTAGGAGCACACGTTCATCGGGTTCCACTTCGGCGTCTCTCGGGCGCAGAAGAGGATCAGGTCCTTGGTCAGCCGGAGAGAGGCGTCGGGCGGGAACACATAGGCGCCGCGGGCCAGATATTCCTTGATGATGTCGTTCTGTGTCGTGCCCTGGAGCTGGCCGCGCGGCGCGCCCTGCTCGTCGGCGGTCGCGATGTAGAGCGCCATCAGCCAGGGCGCGGTCGCGTTGATGGTCATCGACGTATTCATCGAGGCGAGCGGGATCTCGTCGAACAGCGCCCGCATGTCGCCGATGTGCGAAATCGCGACCCCGACCTTGCCGACCTCGCCGCGGGCGAGCGGATGGTCGCTGTCGAAACCGGTTTGGGTCGGCAAGTCGAAAGCGATCGAGAGGCCGGTCTGTCCCTTGGCCAGGTTCTGCCGGTAGAGCCGATTGGATTCGCGCGCGGTCGAATGCCCGGCATAGGTGCGGAAGATCCAGGGCTTGTCGCGACGCGCTGTTGGCGCCGCAGTC
>JBAUXQ010000024.1:0-2117 GCA_049584355.1 Roseiarcus sp.
GGGAGGATCGCAGGCGGCGCCGCCAGCCATCCGCCCCCGCGAGGCGGGGGAGGGGGACCGTCCGAAGGACGGTGGAGGGGGCGCGTAGCCGCCTCTGTTGCGCGGCGGTTGCGTCGCTTTCAATCCAGTCCGAACCTTTGTGCGATTGCGGCGAAGGACTGATCGAGGATGTCGACCCCCTGTAACGCCTCGTCCTCGGTGATGACCAGCGGAGGATTGATGCGGATGACGTTGGAATAAGACATGGTGATGAGACCGCGCTCGAGCGCCTCGTGAAAGAGGGCGCGGGTGATTTTTTTGTCGAGCGGCGCCTTGGTCTTGCGATCGGCGACCATGTCGACGCCGATCATCAGGCCCCGCCCGCGCACGTCGCCGATGAAGCGGTATTTCTCCTGCACCTTCTTCAGCGCGTCGAGCATGACGGCGCCGACACGGGCCGAGTTCTCGACCAGCTTATCCTCAGTCAGGGCCTCGATCGCGGCAAGCCCCGCCGCGCCCGCCAGCGGATTGCCGCCATAGCTCGACGACGAGCCGCTCGGCTCGCCGAAAGGCGTGGCGGACATGTTCTCAAGCGACGACGCGACCCCGCTCATCGGGAAGCCGCCGCCGATCCCCTTGCCGATCGTCATGACGTCGGGCTTGAGGCCGAAATGCTCCGAGGCCCACATTTTGCCGGTGCGGCCAAAACCGACCAGGATCTCGTCGGCGATCAGGAGCGCGCCGGCCTCCGTCGCGATTTCGCGCACCGCGTGGATGAAGTCGTCCGGGGGAATGACGTTGCCCGCCGTGCCCTGCATCGGCTCGATGATGATCGCGGCGATCTCGCCCTGCGTGTCGTTCTTGATGACATTGCGCAGATGCTCGGCGCAAGCCATCCCGCAGGATGGATGCTGGAGGTTCCAAGGGCAGCGGTAGCAATTGGCGTAGGGGCTATGGTGCATGCCCGGCGGGAATGGGCCCTGATGGTTGCGGTAGGAGCCGCCGAGAAGCCCGATCACGCCTTGCGACTTGCCGTGGAAGCCGCCCCAGAAGCCGATGAACTCGAACTTTTTCGTGGCCGACTTCGCAAGCCGGAACGCCGCCTCGACCGCTTCCGCGCCGCCCGAGAAAAGCTGGAGATGGGTGATCCCCTCCGGCAGCGTCGCGGCGATGCGCTCAAGGAACTCCGCGCGCGCTTCGGTCGTGAAGCTGCCGAAGGTGACGCGCTCGACCTGCTCCTTGAGCCGGGCGACAAAGCGCGGATGCGCGTGGCCGAGGCTGCCGACCGCAATGCCCGCGATGAAGTCGAGATATTCGTTGCCGTCGACGTCGGTGATCGTGCAGCCTTGCGCATGATCGACGACGATCTGCGAGAAGAGCGCGATCGACTGCAAGCCCGGCGCCATCGCCTGCGCCTCGCGATCGAAGATCGCCTTTGATTTGGGGCCGGGCACGGCGCGGCGAGGCAACTCCCGCTTGGGCGCGGGGGATGGTTTGGCCGATGAAAGGTCGTTCAAGGGATCAATTCCTCGTCGAGGCGACAATGCGCGGGCGCCGGTGGAAGCGCTCGCTCAGGTGGTCCGCGATCGCCTGCGCGGCCTGATCGCGGTACAGCGCGTAGCTCGGCCACGCATTAAGGTCGATGATCATCGGTTCGCCGTTGGCCCGGATGATCGCGTCGCCGCCGAAAATTTCGAGCCCGAGCGCAGCGGCGGCGTCGAGCGCGGCCTCATGCAGGCGAGCCGAGGCGAACGAATGGCCCAGCATGCCTTTGTCGCGATGATAGAACCATTGGAACCAGTTGCCGTCCGTCGGACCGGCGCCGTTTCTGACGCCGTAGAATTTGACCAGATCGCCCGCTATATGCTCCTGAGCGATCACAAAGGGTATGCCGCGCTCGGCGAATTCGCGCAACGCCTGGCGCCACCCCGTCTCCGATGCGATATACATGACATCGTCGGGCTGGGTCGCGTGGAAATCGTAGCGCTTGACCCACATGCAGTCGGCTGGCCGCGGCTTCATTCCATCGGTGGCGACGATCCGGCTGAGCGGCGCCGGCACGCGGCGTTGCGCGAACAGTTCGATCATCCGGTGGCGGTAGGTGTTGCGAATGGCGGCGGGCGAATTGACGACGATCG
>JBAUXQ010000025.1:0-9634 GCA_049584355.1 Roseiarcus sp.
GTCTCCCAATTCACATTGACTGAGCGAGGCCGTGAGGTCGCTCGAGTGAAGACCACCCAGCTCGGCGCGCACAATATCGAAAACATGGTTGGGATTGGGGCGTTTGTGCTGACCCGCGGCCTTGCCAGCGTCGAGCAATACGCAACGGCGATGGCGAGCTTTCGCGGCGTCATGCGCCGGCTCGACCGAAAATCAGATCATACCAGCGTGCAGATGTTCGAAGGCTTCGGATCGTCCTATGACAAGGCGAAGAGCGCAATTGCGGCGATGAAAAAGCATTTTGCGCGACGACGCCTGCTTGTCGTGTTCGAGCCTCACACGTTTTCGTGGCGCAATCGCAACAAGCTCGAATGGTATGATGACGTGTTTAGCGGCTGTGATCGCGTTTTCATATTTGAACCGGCGAACCAGGGGGCGCGCACGCATGAGCAAGCAAGTCTTAGCGAGATTATGAAGCGGGTGCACGCTGCCGGCGTGGATGCCGCGCCCATACGTTCCTGCGAGGAGGGCCTTGCCAGAATTGGCGCTGAGTTACGCAAGGACGATGCTGTACTATTTCTAACTTCTGGTGATATCGGTGGTCTGATTGAACGGTTGCCGCTCCTTGCGGAGAAGCAATACCCGCTTCTTGGTTCTGCATAATTGGTGTGGTCACTCTTTTCGGGTAAATCGAATCCGACAACTTGGCGCCTCAGACCACGGCAAGCGCAGTCTTTTCGAGCGCGGCCCAGTCGATATCGAGGCCCAGCCCGGGCGTCTCCGGCGCCGTGATGAAGCCGTCAATGATGGGCAGCTCGTTCAGCTTTCTGAGGCGCTTGATGTGCTCGGTCGAAAACACCAGTTGTTCGTAAAAGTCGTTGTTGGGAATCGCCGCCGCGAGATGGGCGTTGGCGACGCCCATGCCGTGCACCTCCGCCTTCATCCCATGCGCCTCCGCGAGGTGAGCGATCTTCAGCGCGCCGGTGAGTCCGCCTTTGTAGAAGCTCGACGTGCGGACCATGTCGAGCGCCGCCATGTCGATCCAGGTTGCGGCGTTCCAGTGCGCGCCATCCGAGGTTTCGGCCGCGAGAACCGGAATATCGAGGCTGTCGGCCAGCTTCCTGTACGAAGTGAGGTCGAATTCGCGCATCGGCTCCTCATACCAATAGAAGTGGCACTCCTCGAGCACGCGACCGAATTTCAGGGCGGTCGTCAGGTCCCATCCGGCCGAGCCGTCGAACATCAGCGTCGCTTTGTCGCCGGTCCACTTTCGAAGATTTTGGCAGAGTTTTGCGTCTTCCTTCCAGTCGCCCCAGGCGTGGAGCTTGAAGGCGACAAAGCCCTCGTCGACGCACTCCTTGATGTGCCGCTCGTATTCTCCCATTTCGTTCCAGGTTACGGTCGAGGCGTAGGCAGGGATTTTCGGATCGTTGCCGCCCATGAGCTTGTAGGCCGGCAGACCGGCCTTTTTCGATTTGAGGTCCCAGGCGAGGAGATCGATCAGGCCGAAATGAGCCATATTGGTCTCCTCGATTCGGTCGATCTCCCACATTTTGGTCCACAGGCGCTCGGTCAGCAGCGCATCGTCGCCGATGAAGCTTTTCAGGCGCCGGCGCGTCAAACTCGCGACCGCCTCTCCGTCCGCGATCCTTGTCGCGCCGGTGATCCCCTCATCGGTGTCCACGCGGAGGATGGCCAGCTTTGGCCGGTGGTCGATCGGCGTGCCGTCTCCCGATCCGGGCAGACCCTTGCGCCAGCGGAAAGGCACGGGTGGGTGCTCGCCCTCGACCACATAGCATCGAATGTCGGTGATCCTCATCGAACTTCCCCCAAATCGTCATTATGAGTATTGCATGCGATATGCGATTATCGTAACATGGTCGCGCTCGATACGCTAGCTCGATCGGCGGGCGCAAAGGCGACGGGTACGAGGGAGGACTTCGATGCATTTGCTTTCCAACGCCGTACGGAGCGCGGCGCTCGCCGCTTTGTCGCTGTCGCTCATCGGCGGCGCGGCGCTCGCGTCAGACAACAAGATCGCGGTCGTGCCGGGCGGCCCGCACCCCTATTTCGCGCCCTGGGAGCAGGCGGCGGCCGACGCCAAGAAGGATTTTGGGATCGGCGACGTCGAGTACAAAGTGCCTACCGACTGGAAGCTCGAGCTACAGACAGAATTATTGGAGAGCCTGGCCTCCCAAGGGTTCAAGGGATTTGGCATCTTCCCCGGCGACCCGGTCGGGGTGAACTCGACAATCACCGAGCTTAAGGGCGCGGGCATTCCGGTCGCCGCGCTCGGCGGCTGCACCGTTGATCCGACCGATGCGGTATTCTGCTTCGCGACCGATCCCTACAAGACCACCTACACGATGACCAAGGCTTTGATCGAGGCCATGGGCGGCAAGGGCAACATCGTCCATCTGACCGGTCTATTGATTGACACCAACACCACGTTGCGCGAGCAGGCGGTGCAGAAGGCGGTCGACGAGACCAACGGCGCGGTGAAGCTGCTCCAGACGGTGGCCGATACCGACGCCGAGGAGGCTGGAGACCAGAAGATCAATGCGCTTCTCGCGGCGCAGAAGGACCAGATCGACGGCATCATCGGGACTGCGCACATAACCTCGGAGGTCGCGGCCAAGGCGCTGCGCGCCATCGGGGACAAGCGCATCAAATACATCGCCTTCGACGACAGCCCGGCAGTTCTGGCGGCGGTCAAGGACGGGTTCGCGCAGGCGACCTTCGTCCAGAACCCCTACGGGCAGGCCTATATCGGCGCGTTCGCGCTCGACCTCATCGCCAGCGGCGCGTGCAAGATGAAAGCCGACGCGCCCTGGATCAAGACTCCGCAAACCGCGCACTTCATCGATTCCGGCGTGCTCAAGGTGACGCCCGACAAGCTCGACACGTACAAGGAGGACGTCAAGAAGCTCACGACCGACATCCAGAGCAAGTTCAAGGCCACCTACATGGACTGCAAGTAGGCGCTCCTCGGAGTACGAGACGGTCGTTGTCGGGATGCTCGACAGCGCCAGCGTGCCGCGGGAGCCTGCGCTCCGCGCTGCGCGAACTCTGGTCGCGCGCCGGGAGACAGTCGCGCCGAGCGGATCTTCACATCAATTTCCGCTCAGCGTCGACATGAACCCGCAAATTCGGACATGATCAAAATCCTCTTCGCGTCTTCGCTCAGCTTCACGTCGCTGCGGCGTCAAGGAACATCGTCCGCCATGACCGATCAGGTCCTTGATCCGCCGCGTCGCCGACCCTTTGTGCTTGGCCAACAGGCGGGCCTGGTAATCATCCTTGTTCTGCTGGGCGCGCTGTTCACCGCGAAGTCGCCCGGGTTCTTGTCGAGCTTCAATCTGTTCGTGCTCGGCCGATCGCTGGCCATCGATATCGTCATCGGCTTCTCGCAAATGGTGGTGCTGGCGACGGGCGGCATGAACCTGTCCGTGGGTTCGATCGGCGTCTGTGTCGTCATGATGGGGGGCTATCTGATGCAGGTCGTCGGCCTGTCGGTCCCCATCGCCTGCGCGCTGGCGTTGGTCCTGGGCGGCGCGCTCGGCTGGCTCAACGGCTTCACGATCGCCAGGAGCGGCGTCAACAGTTTCATTGTGACGCTGGCGAGCGCCAACCTGTTCTCGGGCGCCATGTTGATCCTCACCAAAGCCACCCCGCTCAATGCGCTGCCGCGATCGGTGGCGGCCTTCGGCCAGATGCGGATCGGCGGCGGCTGGGTGTCGCCGATGCTGGCCGTCGCCGTGGCGATCGGGGTCGCCCTCATCATCTTCTACCGCTACTCGGTCATCGGACGGCAGTCGCTTGCCACCGGCGCCAATCAGCGCGCCGCCGAGATGTCGGGCGTGCCGGTCGGACGCCGGATCATCGCCGCGCACGCGCTCTCAGGCGTGCTCGCGGGGGTCGCCGGACTTTTGACGGTCGCGCGGGTGGGCGCCGCGATGCCGGCGGTCGGGGGCCAGGACTGGCTGCTGCCGTCCTTCCTGGGGCCGGTGCTCGGCGGCGCGGCGCTTGCCGGCGGCTTCGTTTCGGTCGGCGGGACCATGCTGGGCGCCGCCCTCGTCACAACGATCCGCAGCGGCTTGCTTGTGATGGGCATCGGCAATTTTTGGCTCGACCTGTTTCTCGGGCTGTTCCTGCTGGCGGCCGTGCTTCTCCAGCGCTATCGAGGCGCTCTATCGCCGCGCTTCCAGGTGCGGGGGGCCTGAGCTTTGCGCCGCATTCTCAACGCCGAATGGGCGGGCCTTCTGGCGTCGATCGTGGTCGGCGCGATCGTCCTTGCCGTCGTCTCGCCGAATTTCCTGTCCGAATTCAATTTCTATGTGCTGCTGCGAAGTGTCTGCGTCAGCATCATCGTCGCCTTCGCGCAGATGGTGACGCTCGCTGTCGGGCAGATGAACCTGTCTGTCGGCGCGCTCGGCGGCATGACCGCCATCCTGTTCGGCGGCATGATGGAGGTCTTCGGGGCGCCGCTGTGGCTCGCAGTCCCGATCGCCATCACGATCGGGGTCCTTGGCGGACTCGTCAACGGCCTGCTGGCCGCGCGCACCGGCATCAACGGCTTCATTGTCACGCTGGCGACCGCCTCCGCCTTCACCGGCGTCAACCTGGGCCTTACCAAATCGGTGCCGTTCTACAAGATGCCGACCGCTTTGCAGGACTTCGGCAACGGCCGGATCGGGGCGCTTCCGTTTCTGCTCATCGCTCCTCTTGTCGTCTCCCCGCTGCTGGCTCTGTTTCTGTTCCGCCTGCCGATCGGCCGGCGGCTTCTGGCTGTCGGCGGCAACAGCCAGGCGGCGGCGCTCTCGGGCATTTCGCCTGGCGACGCCATCGTCCTCGCGCACTGCCTCTCCGGATTTCTGGCCGCGATCGGGGCGG
Source organism: Roseiarcus sp. (assembly GCA_049584355.1). Classification (GTDB taxonomy): domain Bacteria; phylum Pseudomonadota; class Alphaproteobacteria; order Rhizobiales; family Beijerinckiaceae; genus Roseiarcus. Next base: position 4,873 of record JBAUXQ010000025.1, read on the forward strand.
TGCTTGCTGTCGCGCAGCTCGGTTCGGCGCAGCCGCTGATCGGCAGCGACTGGTTGCTGCTCTCGTTCGCCGCCCCGATCATCGGCGGCACCGCGCTTGCCGGCGGCTACGTCTCGATTATCGGGGCAATCCTTGCCGTGCTGGTGATTGCGCTCATTCAGAATGGGTTGGTGCTCGCCAAGGTCGATCCCTATTGGGTGCAATTCCTGCTTGGCGCGCTGATTGTCGCGACCATCTCACTCAACCGCTGGCGTGCGCGCCCGATACGATTGGCGTAGCAGCGGCATGGAACTCTCCATCGACCACCTCACCAAGGACTTCCTGAGCGTCCGAGCGCTCGACGATGTGACTTTCGGCATCAGGGCCGGCGAGATCCACGCGCTGATGGGCGAGAACGGCGCCGGAAAATCCACGCTCATCAAGATCGTGACCGGCGTCTACAAGCCTGATTCGGGGCGTCTGTTGCTTGACGGTCAGCCGGTGGAGTTCTCATCCCCGCGCGACGCGCTCGCCGCCGCGATTGGCGCCGTCCATCAGGAGCGCAATCTCATCCCGCGCTTTTCGGTCGGCGAGAACATCGTGCTCGAGCACTTGCCGACCAGAAACGGCATGGTGGACTATGCGGAGGTGCACCGCCAGGCGCGCGCATACCTCGACCTGCTCGACCGCGCCATCGACACACGGGCCGAGGTGGCGACGCTCTCGGTGGCCCAGATGCAGCTCGTCGAGATCGCCAAGGCGCTCTCGCTCAAGGCCAAGCTCCTGCTCTTGGACGAGCCGACCGCCTCGATCAGCGGCCACGAAGCGGCCGCGCTGTTCGACGTGCTGCGGCGGCTCAGGGCGCAGGGCGTCGCCATCGTCTTCGTCAGTCACAAACTCGAGGAAGTGCTCTCCCTCTGCGACCGCGTGACCGTATTGCGTGACGGCAAGATCGCCGCCGCCGACCAGCCCATAGGCAGCGTCAGCCGGGGCCGGCTGGTGTCGCTGATGATCGGCCGCGACGAGCGGGTCGCTGACATGGGGGTGCGAAACCCCGACACAAGTCAGACCGTTCTCGAGCTCAAGGCGGTCTCGACTTCCTTCGGACACCGCGACGCCGACCTCAGCTTACACAAGGGCGAAATCCTCGGACTCTACGGCCTTGTGGGCGCAGGCCGCACCGAGCTCGCCCGCAGCATCCTCGGCTACGGCCGCATTACCGCAGGCGAGGTCCGCGTCAACGGACAGCGGGCGCACATCCGTTCGATGAACGAGGCGCTCGAGACCTATCGCATCGGCTACGTGAGCGAGGACCGCAAGGGCGAGGGTCTGCTGCTCGCCTATCCGGTCGTGGACAATATCGCGATTACGATCTGGCGTCGCATCGCCGGGATCCTTGGCCTCATCACGCCCAGATCCGAGGCGAAGGCCGCGGGCCCGTTCGTCGGACGGCTGGCGATCCGCACCCCGTCGATCGACGCGGCGGTTTCGACTTTGTCGGGCGGAAATCAGCAGAAGGTCTCGATCGCCAAGTGGCTGGCGGCGGAGACCGACATCCTCATCGTCGACGAGCCCACCGTCGGCATCGACGTCAAGACCAAGGTCGAGATTCACGAGCTGATCGCCGGCATCGCGCGCGACGGGGTCTCGGTGCTGCTGATCACGTCCGATATGGCCGAGATGGTCACCCTCGCCGATCGGATTCTCGTGCTGCACGACTTTAGGATCGTCGGCGAGGTCGCGAACGATCATCGCTACGAGGGGACCAGCGCCGCGGTCATGAACTTCATCCACGCGGTCGAGCCCGCCGCCGCCGGCGCGTGATGCCCGTCGCGCCCCTGCAGACTGACTCTCGGCCGCTCTACGAGATCATCTACGCTGTCCTGCGCGAACATCTGAACGATGGCAGCTTCCCGACCGGACTGGTGCTGGGCGAGGCCGGCGTCGCCCGCGCCTTCAAATCGAGCCGCATCCCGGCGGCGGCCGCGCTGCAGAGGCTCAGTAAAGAAGGGCTGATCAAGAGGTTCGAGGGGCGGGGCTATCTCGCCGTCGATTCGGATCCGCGGATGATCGTGCGCCGAGAACTCGTGGACGCGGGCCTGCGCTTGCCCGAGACGGTGTCGGGCAGCCTCAAGACGCTCAATCACCAGGCGCGCATCTATCCGCTTGTCGAGCACGCCGTCGCAGCCTTGCTGTCGTATGGTCGGTTCCTGGTCAACGAGAGCGCACTCGCAGAGCATTTCGTCGTCAGCCGGACCGTCGCCCATGAGGTGCTCACTCGACTCGAGCGCACCGGGCTCATCGAAAAGGACACGAACCAACGCTGGTACGCCGGTCCGCTCACCGTCGACAGGCTGCGCGAGCATTTCGAAATGCGGTGGCTGCTCGAGCCCACCGCGCTGGGGCAGGCCATGGAGAGCCTGTCGCCAGCCGAACTCCGCGCGAAGCGCGTGCGCGTGCAGAAGGCGCAGCACCATCACAATACTCCCGCCCGGCTCGAGCGGCTCGAGGTCGACCTGCACGGGGAAGTGGTGCTCTCCTGCGCGAATCAACAGCTCCGCGACGCCATCCGCCGCAACGCGCTGCCGCTCTTCGCGACCCACTCGACCTTCGCCCTGATCCAGGAGGACGAGGAGATCGAGACAATGCTCGATGAGCATCTCTCGATCTACGATTTTTTGCTCGCGCGCGACAGGCGGGCGGCGATGTCGGCGCTCAAAGCCCACATACGCCGATCGCTCGAACCCAACATCGAGCGGTTGATGCGCATCGGCTCGTTGCCCGAATCGTTGCGGCCGCCCTTCTTGATCCAGGTCGGGAACGCGAGAGATTGAAGCGGGAGGCCGACCACGGCGCGCTCGCCTCAGTCGTGATGAAACACTTCTTCCGCCATCGCCCACCATTCGCCCGCCTTGCGAGTCGTGAGTGGCGCCTGCATCGGATCGTGGATCGCCCACCATTCCTGGGTGCGGGCGTCGGCCGCAATCTTCCTGGCGTCGGCTGCCCAGTCTTCGCCGTGATATTCCCAATAGGCGAACAATAGATTTTCTGGCTCGCGCAGGAAGATCGTGTAGTTGCGGATGTTGCTGTCCGAAATCCGAGCCAGCACTTCGGGCCAGACGGCGGCGTGGGTTCGCTTATATTCGGCGATGTGCTGCGGCTTGATGCCGATCACCATGCCCATGCGCTTCATGCGGTTTCTCCCTTTCCGAACGCAAGGCTGAACTCCGGAAGACTCTTGGCCCTCACAGCGTCGATGTCCCATTCGACGCCGATGCCCGGCGTCATCGGGGCGACCGCCATGCCGTTCTCGATCCGCATTGACGAGGTGGTGACGTCGTCGAGTTGCGGGATGTACTCGACGTATTTTCCGTTTGGAACCGCGCAGGCAAGACTGACGTGCAGCTCCATCAGGAAGTGCGGGCATAAGGGCATGTCGAACGCCTCGGCCATATGCGCGACCTTGAGCCATGGCGTGACGCCGCCGATCCGCGCTGCGTCGACCTGCACGATCGAGCAGGCGCCCTTGGCCATATATTCGCGGAAATGCCGGATCGAATAGATCGACTCGCCGACCGCGACCGGCGTCGTGGTCGCACGCGTCAGCCGGCGATGGCCGTCGAGGTCGTCCGCCGGCAGCGGCTCCTCGATCCAGGCCAGATCGAGGTCGGCGAAGCGGCCGGCGCGCCGGATCGCCTCGTCGAGCGTAAAACCCTGGTTGGCGTCGGTCATGATCTCGAAACCGGGTCCGAGCGCTGCGCGCACGGCGGCTAGCCGCCGATAGTCCTCGGAGACATGGGGGCGGCCGATCTTGATTTTCGAGCCGGTGAATCCCTTTTCGCGGGCGGCGAGCGCGTCCTCGACCAGGGCGCTCTCGTCGATGTGCAGCCAGCCACCCTCGGTCGTGTAGAGCGGACGGCGGTCGGCGGCGCCGCCGGCAACGATCCAGAGCGGCAAATTCCGCTTCTTGGCGCGCAGATCCCAGAGCGCAATGTCGATCGCAGCAAGGGCGAGCGACGAGATCGCGCCAACGGTGGTCGCGTGGGTCGCAAACTCGAGTTCGCGCCAGATCGCCTCGACCCGTTCGGCGTCCTTGCCGATCAGCCTCGGCGCGAGGTGATCCGACAACAGGCGCATGACCGACGAGCCGCCGGCGCCGATGGTGTAGCTGTAGCCAGTGCCCGCGGCGCCATCGCTGTCGATCACCGTCACGATCGGCGTTTCCTGCGACACAAAGCTTTGGATCGCGTCGGTGCGTTTGACTTTTGGTGGGATGTCGATCAACCGCAACTCGATCCGCTCGATACGCGCCATGTCAGCCTCCCGCCGCCGCGTCTGATCGCCCGCCCTGCGGCTCGCATCAAGAGCGCTCCCCAGCCCAACGACGAATGTTCGTCGCGCTGTCGATTTGCTACAAATCCCTACGAGCTTTGTAACGCGAGCTCAGTTAATACGCGAATATTCGAACCCCAATTCGGACTCAGACCGCAGCGGCGGCTAGTGTCCTGGATTCGAAGTTCGTTCGATTAACCGGGGCTGTCGGCCGCCGCGGCAAAGCGCCGATCTCATCATGAGGGCCGCGTGCAGTGCGGCGTCTCGAAGGATGATCCAGCATGCAGTAGCGCCGCCGTTGCGCGCTGGAGCGTCGTTCGAGACGCGCCTTCGGCGCTCCTCACGACGAGGAGGTTGGGGTCAAATGCACAATACTTCGGGATCGGCACACTAGCCGCCGCTGCGGTCTGAGTCCGAATTGGGGTTCGAATATTCGCGTACTAAACTGAGC
>JBAUXQ010000026.1:0-2169 GCA_049584355.1 Roseiarcus sp.
CCTCGTGAACCATCGTGAGCTCCAAATGGGTCGCCGGATTGTCCACTGGAATGCGGGCGTTCTCAGCCAGCGCCACAATGACCAGAGCGATCAGCGCCATTCCAAGCGACACCCGCAGGCCGACGGCCGGCGAGGTCATGAACGCGACGATGGTTGAGAGCTGGGTCGAGCCGGCGACCAGGGCCAGGGTGAACACAATCATGATCAGCGCCGGCTCGGCGAGCGTCGCGAACATCGCTTCCCGGCTGGACCCGATGCCGCCGAAACTGGTCCCAACGTCCATGCCGGCCAGAGCCAGGAAAAACCGCGCGCTTCCAAGTAGCGCGATAATCGCTATCAGGTCGGCGGACCAACTGTAGAGCAGACCTGTCGCAAAGGTCGGGACAAGAGAGGCGCTGACCCAGGTCGCCGCAAACACGAGATAAGGCACGAACCGGAACAGCCAGGAAGCGCTGTCGGCGATCACCGCCTCCTTGCGGGCAAGCCGGATCAGGTCGCGATATGGCTGAATGAGCGGCGGCCCCTGACGGCGCAACAGGCGCGCTTTGACCTTGCGCACGAACCCGATCAGGAGCGGCGCCAGTACGAGGACCAGAAGCATCTGGGCGATTTGAACGGCAAGCTCGCGTATCAGGACCATGACGCGAGAACCAGGAGGAGAAACACCAGGGCGCCGACGACGATGCTGAGATATTGGCGGATGGTCAGGAATTGCAGACGGTTCAATTTTACGGCGAGAAACTCAACCGCGTGGGTGACAGGGTCGTAGATGAACTTCCAGACGAGGTCATGCATCTCGACCGTCAGGCGCGCCGGCCGGAGTTCACCAGGCGCGGGCATGTCGACGCGCTCCCGGGCCCGGAAAGCGAAAGCGCCATAGACGCGCCGAATCGGCTCAGCGAAACTCGTCGCGGTATATTGCGTCGCCGGACTGGGGTCGGGGAAGCCGCAGTCCCACGGCGGCGCCTTGCGCACGGCGTCCGACGCCAGCCGGTGAATTGCAACGGCGGCGAGCGAGGCGGAAGCGGAGATGAAAAGGAACACGAGAAGGCCGTTGTAGGAACTGCGGCTCTCGGCAATCGGCACGATCGACAGCCAATCGATCCCAATTTGCACCGGCATCCGATCGCCGACGAGGGTCTTCACCACCGGCGCCAGGGCGTCGATAAAAACGCCAGGCAAAATGCCGGCGATCAGGCATAGCGCCGCGAGCACAAACATTGCCGCAATCGCGAGCCGATCGGTCTCGTGAGCGCGCTCGGCCGCGATCGTCCGCGGCCGTCCGAGAAAGCTAATGCCGAAGGCTTTGATGAAGCATGCGGCGGCGAGCGCGGCGGAAAGCGCGAGCAGGGCGCCGACCGCCGGCGCCAATATCCTCAATCCCCAGGACGGCAACTGGGGACTGAGCAAGATGGCTTGAAAAGTCAGCCATTCGGATACGAAGCCGTTGAACGGCGGCAGCGCGGAGATGGCCACGCACCCGACTAGAAATGCGAAAGCCGTTTGCGGCATGCGGTGGATGAGGCCGCCCAGATGCTCCATGTCGCGTTCGCCGGTCGCGGTCAGAACGGCGCCGGCGCCAAGGAATAGGAGGCTCTTGAAAACGGAATGGTTGAATGTGTGCAGGAGTCCGGCGGTCAGGGCCAGCGCCGCGGCCGTGGGCATGTCAAAGACCTTGAAGGCGAGAGCGAGTCCGAGTCCGATATAAATGATCCCGATATTCTCAACCGTGTGGTAGGCGAGCAAACGCTTAAGGTCGTGTTGCATCAGCGCGTAGAGGACGCCCATGACCGCTGTGGCTCCTCCCAGCGTGAGGACCACGACGCTCCACCACCAAGCGGGCTGCCCCAGCAGATCGAAGACGATCCGAACGAAAGCGTAGATCGCGACCTTGGTCATCACTCCGCTCATCAGAGCGGAGACGTGGCTTGGCGCGGCGGGATGCGCGAGCGGCAGCCAGACATGGAGCGGAACCAGTCCCGCCTTCGATCCCGCGCCGATGAGCACGAGAGCGAGCACAAGACCGGCGACGCCCGGCGTCACGCCGCTCGCGCGCATCGTGGCGAACGCGTAGCCGCCAAGCGGTCCCGCCAGCAGTGCGAACGCCAGCAGCAAGGCCATCGTGCCCAGGCTCGCCATGACGATATAGACGTAGCCTGCCCGCGCGTT
>JBAUXQ010000027.1:0-9491 GCA_049584355.1 Roseiarcus sp.
CAGCACGCCGTTCGCCAGGTATTCTCGTATCGCGAGATCGCGCTTCGGGCTGATGCTCGCGGCCAATACGCGGCCGACACGCTGGTGAACGGGATGCCTGTGCGGATGCTTGTCGATACCGGCGCGAGCGACATTGTCATCTCCGCCTCGACCGCCGCCCGGCTCGGGCTCGCTCCCTCCGGCGGGCCCGCGCGCATCATTCAGACTGCAAACGGCAGATCGACGGCTTCGCCCGCCGTTCTCAGCAACGTCAGCTTCGGCGGCCTCTATATGAACGCCGTCGAGGCCCTGATTCTCGCGCCCGAGGCGGGCGAAGTGAATCTGCTCGGGGCAAGCTTCCTCAGGCGTCTCGTCAGCGTCGAGCAGCGCGACGGGATGCTGATCCTGCGCCAGTAGGCGACCCTGATCAGGAGACCCGCACCAGGCGCGTCAGCTCGAAGGGGATGTCGTAGCCGTCCCAGATGAAGTCGAAGTCGAGCGCGGTCCCGATCGGCGCCCAGCGCGACACGCCGGGCCCTGCGCGTGACGCCGCGATCGATTCGATCTCGCCGCGTTCCCAGCCATAGTAAGTAATCGTCTGGTCGTTCTCGCGGATGAAGCTTGCGACCTCGGCCAGAGACTGGACGAATACGACGCTGAGAAATCCCCCGCCGACTCGTATGTCCTGTCGCATGGGCGCGCTCGCTACGATGCTGGTCAGTTGCGTGTTCCGCCAATGGACCGACGAGGCGCGCCCGTTCGCTGCGGCGTAGAATGCGGCCGTCATCTTGCCGATCGCGTGTCCGACCCGGCCTGCGGGATCGTCCATCGTCCACTCGAGCGCCGACGCGTCGAGAAGGCGCCGGACCGGCGCCGAATGGGCCGCGGCTTCGCCGACGACATAAAGCGCGTGCGGGGAGGAGCAGGCCATCTGGTCAAAGACGAAGATGTCGTTGTGCAGTTTCTTGGCCAGCGCCTTAAGCGCCGCGTCGTCCAGCTTTTCGACAGCGGCGCCCTTGATTGTCGAGAACGAAAACCGGTCGCCGAACCAGATCGACTTTCCGCCATTGCGCAAGGGCAGGGGCGCGAACAGCGCGACCTTGGCGTCGCCGCCCCAGACGACCCGCGCATCGCTCAGAACGGAGATCTTCGCCCCGAGATCGCCCTGCGACGGGTAGTGGACGAATGCTTGCGAACCGTCTCCCGCCGCCTCGAGCCGCTCGAGAAAGAGATCGACGATCGCCCGCATCCTGGCGCTGATCTCCTGCGGCAGCCGCACGATATTGGCGTTTCCGGCCAGATAGGAAAGCACCCAGGAGTAGAGAAAGACGGTCTCGACATTCTGCGGCGGCAGATGGAAGACAAGGCCGCGCGGCCGCGCCAAGGTGTTGTTCGGCACGCGCGCCGCGAAGCTTGCGGCGAGCTTCGTGAGCGCGGCGCGGCGCGTCCAAAAGGCGAAATGGGCGGCGGGGCCGGAGGCGGACGATCGGCGTGGGCCGAGGAGGGTCTCCGCGACCCCCCCGACCAAATCGAGGCGCTCCGCCGCGAATGGCGTCGCCAGGTGGCGGCGGGCCTCGCCAAGCTTGGTCAGCAGCGCCTCGTCGTCGAGGGCGGCTTCGCGCGCGCCGGCGCCATAGGCGATGACCTCAGTCAGCATTCGTCCTGCCTTGGCCGCCTCAAGCGGCGATCACGTCGCTGCAGCCTCTCAGCTCCGTCTTCGGGGCGCGTCCGGAAACGCGAATCGCTTTGCCGTAGCGGGCGCCGCTTCCAGCGTCGATCGTCGCCACGACCCCCAAATCCTCGGTCAGCACGCTGTGTCCGGGATAGGATCGGGGCAACAGCGAAACGACCTGGATCACCCCTTCCTCTCCGATCCCCGCCGGCTCCCAGCTGTGCGGCCGCCTGACGATGACGTCGGTGAAATTCGGCGGGTAGAGCAATCCGTCCGGCCCCTCAATGAAGACGGAGCCGATCTGCTCGACGAAGCCATAGAAGTTGAAGATGTTCGTAAGATCGAACCGCCGTTTCAGGGCGGCCCGGAACTCGGCGTTCGAGACCTTTTGCGCCTCGAGTTTCTTCCATCCGCCGGAGTGAATGAGAATGGCGGCCGAAAGATCGAGTTCGCCGTCGGCGAAGGCCCGGTAAAGTTTGTCCCAAATGAGAAACGTAAAGCCGAAGATGAGAAACGGCTCCTTGCCGTGCGCGCGCACGAACGCCTCGACCGCTTGCCTGTCGATCTCCAATTGCGAGTCGAGGGCGAAGGTGGTCTTGGCGCCGAACTTCATCATTCCAAGAACCCCGCCGCCGCGGGCGGTGAGGTCGGTTGGCTTGATCACGTCTTTCGTGTCGATCGCCAGGAACGGGAGGCGGCGGGTTCCGAGAATTGGCCGAAACGAAGCGACAAGCGCTTCCGATTGGCGGCGCGCAGTCTCATTGTCGATGACGATGCGACTCGTCCGCTGGCCCGTCGTGCCGCTCGAGCGCATCACGAACGAAGGCGTGGCCGTGCTTTTAAGCTCCATTTCCTTGAACAGGCTGACCGGCAGATAGGGAACCTCCGAGACGTCGCCATAGGTCCGGAGCCCGCCCCATGCGGCGTCGAGGATCCGCGCGTACTCGGGGCTCCTCTCGTAGTGGTGACGGGTGAGCTCGTTCAGCCCTTCGAGAAGGATCGCCTCCTTCTCCGACTGACGCAGCGAATAAGGCGGCTCGTTGAGGAGACGCTCAAACACGCAGGCTCTCCTTGAGTTGCGCGTAGTTGATCTTGCCGCTGGCGCCGCGAGGGATTTGCGCGGTCTTCAACAACGAAAAGCTCGACGAGGGGACTTTATAGTTGGCCGCCAGCTCTCTGACGCGGGCTTTCAGCGCGGTTTCCGACTCTTGCTCATGCACGACGGCGATCTTTTCCCCAAGGTCGATGCACGCGACGGAGCAGACGGCGAACAGTTCCTGTTCGATTTCGTCCAGGCCGAGCCTATAGCCCGCGATCTTGGCGAAGCGCTTGGTGCGGCCGGTCAGGTAGAGAAACCCTTCCGCGTCCAGGCGCCCGAGATCGCCGGTTTCGAGGCGCCCCTTCATCTCATCGCCCTTGCCGAGGTCCGCCCTCGACATCGCATAGCCCAGCATGACGTTCGGGCCTTCATAAGCCACCGTGCCGACGCTGTCGGCCGGCAGCGGCGCGCCCTTATCGTCAACGATCGACAAGCGGCCGCCGGCAAGCGCAACGCCGACCGACCCCGCCTTTCGCGAAAAATCGGCATGCTGCAAGGTCGTCATGCGCGGCGACGCCTCGGTCTGCCCATACATGACAAAAAACCGGCCTCCGCGCAGGGTCGCCCAGTCATGGATCTTCGCCTGAATGCGAGGATCGAGCGCCCCGCCGGCCTGGGTGAACGCCTTGACCGAATCCGGGATAAGGCTCGCGCCCAGGCGCGCCAGCGCGGCATAGTGAAAGGGGACGCCGGGGAAATGCGATCCGCCGACGTTGGCGATCTTCGACCAAAAGCTCGGCGAGGTGATCGAATCGTTCACGAGGTAGACTCGGCCCCCGGCCGCCAGATGCGACGTGACGACCGAGAGCCCGTAGGAATAGTGCAACGGCAGATGGGCGATGCCGATGCTGTGCTCGTCGATCGCCAGCGCTTCGGCGATTTGCCCGGCGTTGGCGACAATCGCGTCGCGCGACAGCCGCACATATTTCTGGCTGCCGGTGGTCCCCGCGGTGGAAAGAAGCAGTTGCAAGGCGGGATTGACCTCGACCAGCGGCGCCCCGGCGTCCGTCGCGGTCCATTCGACAACGCCCGCGCGCGACTTATAGGAGCGCCAGCCGCCCGAGGCGCCCGCCAGATTGCGCAGTGTTTCGCCGATGTCCGGCGCCGACAGAACGAGTTCCGGTCGATACGCCTCGATCAGAGCGCTCAACTTGTCTTCGGCGAGCGACGGATCAATGAGCGCGACCGCGTGACCTGCCGCGGCCGCGGCAAGCAGGCCGATCAGCGTTTCGCAACTGTTGCCGCAGAAGAGAAAGACGAGCCGCTTTCTCTCGGAGGCGATGTTTTCGGCGAGCCCAAGGCTGGCGGCGCGTACCTCGTCGCGCGTCAGCCAGACGTCTCCGCGATCGTCGCAAGCGGCCGGCTCACGCTCGAGCGGCGCGATCAGCGGCAGAAGTCCGCCGCATGAAGTATCCAGATCGCGCATCGAATTCTGCTGCATCACAAGTCCGTTCCGCGGACCGTGAAAGAAAGGCCCTCCACACGCGCAAGGCGGGTCATATGACGAGGCCGCCGTCAACCCCGATGACCTGCCCAGTCACGTAGGAGGAGAGGTCCGAAGCGAGAAACACGATCACATTGGCGACGTCCTGCGCGCTCCCGACCCGACCCATCGCGATGTGCGACTCCAGGTTCTTGCGTTTGTCCTCGGGGATGGATTTGGTCATCGATGTATCGATCAGACCCGGCGCCACCGCGTTGACGCGAATGTTCATTGGCGCGAGTTCCTTGGCGGCGGAAAAAGTCGCTCCAATGACGGCGGACTTGGTCGCCGAATAGACGGTCTGGCCGCTGTTTCCCTTTCGCCCGACAATCGACGAGACGTTGATGATCGATCCGCTCTTGCGCCGCGTCATGATGCGCGCGGCCAATTGCGTGATCTTGATCAGCCCGATGACGTTCACGCTGAAGAGCTCGTCGATCTCCGCGTCCGAGATCATGCCGATCAGCTTGTCGCGAAGGATCCCGGCGTTGTTGACCAGGATATCGAGGCGCTTGTGCCGCGCCATGACGTTCTGCGCGATCGCCGTGGCGGTAGCGCTCTCCGCTACCGAGCCATAGACCAGGGTGACGCGATCGGGATATGCCGCTTCCAGCTCGGCGAAACTGGCCGAAGCCTCGTTCGAGGGGCGCGCGTTCAGCACCACGCTGCATCCGGCCTTGAGCAAGCCTTCCGCGGCGGCCCGTCCAATGCCGCGCGACGCGCCGGTCACGACGGCCACGCGGCCGCTCAAATCGATGACGGTCATTGGATGCGCGCGCGAGTCAAATCGAGCAGCCAGCGGGGTTCACGAAGCCGCTCTTTCGTCATGCGCGGACGAATCCGTCCCGAAGTCGGCCTGGACCATACGATTGATGATGCCCAATGGCCCGGTTCGAATGCCTTTTTCCATAATGCGCGCCGGGTTTCCGGCGACCAGGCAATTCGGCGGCACGTCCTTCATCACCACGCTTGCCGCCGCCACCACACAATTGTCGCCGATTTTGATCCCTGGCATGATAATACTGTGTGCGCCGATATTACATTCTTTACCAATCCAAGTATCCACGTGAAGCCCGCGCGGGGTGTCGTGGGTCAGAACGCAGGCGCCGAAGTTTATTGCCGTGCTTTCGCCGATATGAATGCCGGACGGATAGCTTTTATCCAATTTGGCCGAGAACGAGATCCGGCAGTTCGGCGCGATATCCATTCCCCACAGCTTATTGAAATAAAGGCGGCGCAATTCGCCGAAGAACGGGCGAAGCTCGCGGCGCACAACCGCCAGGAAGCCGGTCGTGCGCAGGTCGGAAAGCCTCATGGTCGATCTCCGTCAGTCGATGCGCGCCGAAACGCTCTCACGCTTCCTTGGGCCGCCCCGTTTGACGTATCACTCCTGGGAAAACTGATGTTTTGCGTATAGGCGACGCCGTAGCTCATTCCCGGCAAAATGTATAGAGACAAGATAAATTCCCCTGCCCCAATGGAATTCATAGTTGATGAGCGCCTACACACAATCAGGTGATTGTATCCCTTCACTTTTTGACCATTCGAATCTCGGGCCGGCGGCTCTGTCGGGCAAATCCAAGGCGCCGCCCCTCTTCGCCGCCGATAAATGCTGGCGTCAATCTTCGATCGATGCGATCAAGATCGCTCCGCCGGCTCGCCCCAGGTTGCGTCGAATCGAAACTCTCTAACGGTTCCGGCGGGCGCGCCGTCCGCCGACCGGGGCATGTGCATACGCTAGTTGTATGAATTCCTCGTGGCAAGTCTTATCCGCGCCATTGGGCGCCTCGTGGGACCGGCCTTGGCGGAACGCCGGTTCTCGGCTTTAATCGACCGGCCAAGCCGAGGAGGACGCCCATGAAGACCCGCGCCGCCGTCGCCGTCGCCGCTGGAAAGCCGGTCGAGGTGACCGAGGTCGATCTCGAAGGCCCCCGCGACGGGGAGGTTCTGGTCGAGATCAAGGCGACCGGCATCTGCCACACCGACGATTTCACCCTCTCGGGCGCCGATCCGGAGGGTCTGTTCCCCGCTATCCTCGGCCATGAGGGGGCCGGCCTCGTCGTCGACGTCGGGCAGGGCGTGACGAGCGTGCGCAAGGGCGACCACGTCATTCCCCTCTACACCCCAGAATGCCGCCAGTGTCCATCCTGCCTGTCGCGCAAGACCAACCTCTGCACTGCGATCCGCGCCACGCAGGGGCAGGGCGTTATGCCCGACGGGACGTCGCGCTTCTCACGCGGCAAGGACAAGATCTTTCATTACATGGGCTGCTCGACGTTCTCGAACTTCACCGTCCTGCCAGAGATCGCGGTGGCGAAGGTCAATTCCGACGCGCCATTCGACAAGATCTGCTACATCGGCTGCGGCGTCACCACCGGGATCGGCGCCGTTCTCAACACGGCCAAGGTCGAGGCGGGGGCGACGGCGATCGTGTTCGGACTCGGCGGCATCGGGCTCAACGTCATCCAGGGCCTTAGGCTCGCCGGCGCTGACATGATCATCGGCGTCGACCCCAACGATCGCAAGAAGGCGTGGGGCGAGCGCTTCGGCATGACTCATTTCGTCAATCCGACCGAGGCCGGCAAGGAGCTCGTGCCCCATCTCGTCAACATGACCAAGCGCGGCCAAGACCAGATCGGCGGGGCCGACTACACCTTCGACTGCACCGGCAATGTCACGGTCATGCGCCAGGCGCTCGAAGCCAGCCATCGCGGCTGGGGCCAGTCGATCATCATCGGCGTCGCCGGGGCCGGCAAGGAGATCGCGACGCGGCCGTTTCAGCTGGTCACCGGGCGGGTCTGGAAGGGGACGGCGTTCGGCGGCGCGCGCGGGCGCACCGATGTGCCCAAGATCGTCGACTGGTACATGGCCGGCAAGATCGCGATCGACCCGCTCATCACCAGCAAGTTGAAGCTCGAGGAGATCAACCAGGGCTTCGATATGATGCACAAGGGCGAGGGCATCCGCAGCGTGGTTGTGTATTAGGGCCTGGCTCGATCAAAGAAAAAGGCTTGAGTCTTCTTGGGTTTCCTTCGCCGTTTTGAACCTCTTCAGAAGGTTACGCAGACCCCCCGGCCGTTTTATTTTCGCACGCCCTGACTGCTGCGATTAACCTCGCATTGATGGCGTAGAATAAGGGCTCGATTGGCAGGGGTCATGGCAAACCGTCGGTCGGGCGCCGGCTCCATTTGTCGGAGCGTCATGTCCAGCAATTGTTGGACGGCGCCGGAAAGTCGTTCTCCGCCTGCGTGCGCGAAATGCGCCTGAAACGCGCGCGCGTCAGCTGTTGGGCGACCCGCTGACCGCCCACCTGCGCCATCGCCGACATCGCCGCGATGGCGGGCTTCAACGATCTTTCGCACTTCGACAGAATGTTCCGCTCGTATTTCGGCCAAACGCCCTCCGACGCCCGACGCGCGCGATAAGGGCGCGTCTCGATAGACTACCCGCGACAATCCGACGTCTCCGCCGCGTCGCGCGCTCGACGACGCCGGCGTCAGTGCGCCTCAGCCCGGATTGGATGCGCTCCAGACCAAGACGCCGCGCTGCAGCCTGACTTACGATCCCCTCTCTCGACGCCAAGGACGGCGCAGACGGCTTGGCTGACGACGGCTCGACCGCCGGACCGTCCAATAGTCGCTGTAGCCGCTGACGATCTCGTCCAAGATCCTTTCCCGGTTGTCTGCCGCGACCCTGTCGTCTAAGGCGACATCGGGAATGACGGCGGACCCGTCCGTCGCGCCGCTGCGATGCTTCGGTTCCCGATTCCCAACGCGAGGCCGTCCTTGTTCCCCAAGCCGTCGCCGCAGCTTCCGCCCAACACCTACGCCTATGAATCGCGGCCGATGGTCAAGCCGACCGGGTTTCGCGAATATGACGCCCGCTGGATCTTCGAGCAGGAGATCAACCTGATGGGGGCGCAGGCGCTGGGGCTCGGCCTCGCTCGCCTGCTTGCGGAGCTTGGGGTCGAGCGCGAGATCGTCGTCGGCCACGACTTCCGCAGCTATTCGGCCTCGATCAAGCTCGCCGTGACCGCCGGGCTGATGGCCGGGGGGGTGAAGGTGCGCGACATCGGGCTCGCGATCACGCCGATGGCCTATTTCGCGCAGTTTGCGCTCGATACGCCGGCGGTGGCGATGGTGACGGCCTCGCACAACGACAACGGCTGGACCGGCGTCAAGATGGGCGCCTCGAGGCCGGTGACGTTCGGGCCGGAGGAGATGGCGCGGCTGCGCGACATCGTCATTGCCGGAGACTACGGCTATGAGGCCGGCGGAGCTTACGAATTCGTGGCCGATTTTCCCGCCCGCTACATCGCCGATCTGACCGCTCGCCCGAAAGTGAGCCGCAGGCTCAAGGTCGTCGCCGCCTGCGGCAACGGCACGGCCGGCGCCTTCGCGCCCAAGCTCTTGACCGAACTCGGCGTCGAGGTCGTTCCGCTCGACTGCGATCTCGACTTCACGTTCCCGCGCTACAATCCGAACCCCGAAGATATGCAGATGCTGCATGCGATGGCGGCGGCGGTGAAGGAGACCGGCGCCGACGTCGCGTTCGGCTTCGACGGCGACGGCGACCGCTGCGGCGTCGTCGACAACGAGGGCGCCGAGATCTTCGCCGACAAGATCGGGGTCATGCTGGCGCGCGACCTCTCGAAGGGGCGCCTGAACGCGACCTTCGTCGTCGACGTCAAGTCGACCGGGCTGTTCAAGACCGATCCGGCGCTGCGGGCTAACGGCGTCAAGGTCGACTTCTGGAAGACCGGCCATTCGCACATCAAGCGCCGGGTCCGCGACCTGAACGGCCTCGCCGGGTTCGAGAAGTCAGGCCATTTTTTCTTCAACGCGCCGATCGGGCGTGGCTATGACGACGGTTTCGTCACCGCGATCGCCATCCTCGACCTCTTGGACCGGAACCCGACAAGGTCGATGGCCGATCTCTATCGCGACCTGCCCAAGACCTGGGGTTCGCCGACGATGTCGCCCGCCTGCGCCGATGAGGCGAAATACGCGGTCGCGGACCGCGTCGTCGAGCGGCTCAAGGCGATGCAGGCTCGGGGCGAGCCGCTCGCCGGCCAGCCGATCCGCGACCTCGTCACCGTCAATGGTGTGAGAGTGACGGTCGAGGATGGCGCCTGGGGGCTCGTGCGCGCGTCGTCGAACAAGCCGGAATTGACCGTTGTCGTCGAGAGCCCGACGTCGGAAGCGGGCATGCGGGCGATGTTCGAGGCCGTTGACCGCATCCTGCGCGAGAACCCCGAG
>JBAUXQ010000028.1:0-1784 GCA_049584355.1 Roseiarcus sp.
CCCGCCGCCGCTGCCCGGCCGAGAGCAGCCGTGCGGGGAAGTCGATCACATGCGCCAGGCCGACGCGCGCCAGCGCGTCCCGTTGCGCCTCGCGCGAGGATCGGCCGCCGAGCATCGCGGCGGCGAAGGCGAGGTTCTCGCCTGCGGTCAGCGCCCCTTTGACGCCGTCGGCGTGGCCGAGATAATGGGCCTGCTCGCCGACCGTGCGTTCGGCATCGCCGCCTTCGAGCGCAAAGCCGCCGGCTTCAAGCGGCAGGAAGCCGCAAAGGGCGCGCAACAGGCTCGACTTTCCCGCCCCGTTCGGCCCTGTCACGACGAGCGCCGCGCCCTGATCGACCGCGAACGACAGTCCGGCAAAGAGCCGCCGCCCGCCGCGCTCGATCGTCAAATCCCATGCGCTGAGGCGCATTCATTCCCCCCGAGACCCAAGCCCCTTTGCGGTCTCGCTCTTCTAAGACAATAGTTTGTGTAGCTTGCCCCGGCGATAATATCTATAAATCGACATCCCCTTTAGCCGCCTCGCCACGGGAGCGCTCGCATGGCCAGCCTGGATAGCTTCAAATGCCGCAAGACGCTGACCGTGGGGGCGAAGTCTTATGAGATTTACTCGCTGAAAGCGGCGGAGAAGAACGGGCTTTCCGGCGTCTCGCAGCTTCCGTTCTCGCTCAAGATCGTACTCGAAAACCTGCTGCGCAACGAAGACGGACGCAGCGTCAAGAAGGAAGACATCGAGGCGGTCGCCGCGTGGACCGGCAATCGCGGCAAGAAGGAGCACGAAATCGCGTTCCGTCCGGCGCGGGTGCTGATGCAGGATTTCACCGGCGTGCCGGCGGTCGTCGATCTCGCCGCGATGCGCGATGCGATGGTCGCCCTTGACGGCGATCCCGACAAGATCAACCCGCTTGTCCCGGTCGACCTGGTCATCGACCATTCGGTGGTGGTCGACTACTTCGGCACCGGCAAGTCGCTGTCGCAGAACGTAGCGCGCGAATACGAGCAAAACCAGGAGCGCTATCGGTTCCTGAAGTGGGGCCAGCAGGCCTTTTCCAACTTCCGCGTCGTGCCGCCCGGCACCGGCATCTGCCATCAGGTCAATCTCGAATACCTCGCCCAGACCGTGTGGACGGCGAAGGAGAAGCGCGACGGCAAGACCGTCGAAGTCGCCTTTCCCGACACCCTGGTCGGCACCGACAGCCACACCACGATGGTCAATGGCTTGGCGGTGCTCGGCTGGGGGGTCGGCGGCATCGAAGCTGAGGCGGCCATGCTCGGCCAGCCACTGTCGATGCTGCTGCCCGAGGTGATCGGCTTCAAGCTGGACGGCGAATTGCGCGAGGGGGTCACCGCGACCGATCTGGTGCTGACCGTCACCCAGATGCTGCGCAAGAAGGGCGTGGTCGGCAAATTCGTCGAGTTCTACGGCTCGGGCCTCAATGCGATGACGGTCGCCGATCGCGCCACGATCGCCAATATGGCCCCGGAATATGGCGCGACGTGCGGCCTCTTTCCAATCGACAGCCAGACGCTGACCTACCTCAAGACCACCGGCCGCAAGCCGTCGCGGCTGGCTTTGGTCGAGGCCTACGCCAGGGCGCAGGGCGCCTACCGCACCCGTCTCACTCCCGATCCGGTCTTTACCGATACGCTCGAGCTCAATCTCGGCGAGGTGACCGCCTCGCTCGCCGGTCCGAAGCGGCCGCAGGACCGGGTGGTCCTCAGCGGCGCCAAGGCCGGCTTCATCGCCGCGATGACCGACGAATTCAGGCAAGGCGACAGCATCGCCG